>NZ_JBEZDT010000009.1:0-273474 GCF_040648455.1 Catellatospora sp. NPDC049133 | reverse complement strand
TGGAGGAACGCGGTCTGATCAGCCGGACGCCGCACCCCACCGACGGGCGGCAGGTTCTGCTGTCGCCCAGCGACCGGGGCCCTGGGCCGCCGGAGCCTCGTCGTTCCTCACGCCGCGAACTGACCCGGTCGGCGGCCGGGGCCGGCCGGGCCGCGGTAGGCCTGCGCGAGGTCGAGCCACTGCTCGGCGTCCTCGCCCACGGCCTTCAGGGCGAGGTCGGCGCGGTTGCGGCGGCGGGTCACCAGCAGGCAGAAGTCGACCGCCGGTCCGGTGACGGACTGCTCGGCGTCGTCGGGCCCGAACCGCCACACCGTCCCCGACGGGGCGGTCAGCTCGAATCGGAACGCCACGTCCGGGACCGGCAACTGCCTGGCCAGGTAACCGAAGTCCCAGGTGCGTACGGCGAAGAACGCGAGATGGCCGATCCGGTCGGTGTACTCGCGGCGCACGCCCAGCGCATCGGCCACGTCCTGGCCGTGCCCGAACAGCTCCATCATCCCGGCGGCCGCGAGCACCGGCGCCGGCAGCGGGCGGACCAGCCACGGCACCGCCTGCCCCTCGGGCACGGCGGCCAGCGCCCCCTGCGCCGCCGCGCGGGCCTGCCGGAACTGCGCCAGCAGCCCGTCGGGCGGCAGCGCCAGGAACGGTGCCATCGCGGTCACCACGTTGGCGTCGAAATCGGGGCTCAGGCGCGATGTCATCGCGGTGAACGCGGCCGGATCACCGGCCGCCAGCGCCGCCATCCGGAAGGTGGCGGTCAGGTGCGCGATCTGATGGGCCACCGTCCAACCCTCGGCGGGGGTGGGCGTCTGCCACTGCTCGGGCGTGATCGCCGCTACCAGGCTGTCGATCGCCTCGCCTTCGGCGGCGAGGTCATTGAGCACGTCGTTGCTGGTCACCAGGGCTCCTCTCGTCGGGCTGCGGCGAGCCGGGCGACGCGATCACGCCGGACTCATCGCATATATAGGTATAAATTCTCCGCTCAGCGGTTCCCGGCTGTCTTCTCGCTGCGTGCCGTTGTCCGCACCGGTGTCATCAGCGCGGTCGCCACGGCGGCCAGCACCAGCAGCAGCGCCGACACGCCCAGCGCCGGCCGGGCCGCGGCCAGCAGCGCGTCCGGCACGGACCCCGACAGCCTGCCGCCCGGCGATCCGGCCGGCGCGGCCGCGTCGAGCTGGTGCTGCAGCACCGCCCCGGTGACCGCCGCGCCCAGCGCCGCGCCGATCTGACGGGCCGTGTTGAGGACGCCGGAGGCGGCCCCGGCCAGCGGCGCAGCCACCGCTCGCATCCCCGCGCTGGTGGTGGGCGCGATGGTCAGCCCCATCCCGGCCCCCAGCGCCATCAGCACCCACAGGTACGACCGGCTCGTCCAGTCCGGCTCGGCCAGCAGCGCCACCGCCGCGACCGCGGCGGCGTGGCAGAGCAGACCGGCCGCCAGCAGCCTGCGCACGTCGACCCGGTCCGACAACCGCCCCGCCAGCGGTGCCACGGCACTCAACGTCAACGTCCACGGCAGCGCCGTCATCCCGGACAGCTGCGGGCTCATGCCCAGCGCGCGCTGCGTCGTGATCACGAAGACCAGCAGGAAACCGTGCAGCGCGAACGACGTCACCAACGTGATCACGGCAGCGACCGCGAACGACCGCTCGCGCAGCAGCGCCGTGGGCACCAGCGGTGCCGGATGGCGGTGCTCCCACCACAGGAACAGGAACAGCACCAGCACCCCGGTCGCCAGGACCGCCGGGACCGTCACCGGCCCGGCCAGCGCCCCCCAGTCGTGCCGTTCACCCTCGATGAGCCCGTACACGACCGCCAACAGGCCGAAGGTCACCAGCCCCACCCCGACCACGTCGAACCCGGGCGGGCGCGGTGTCCGCACGTCGGGCACGAACCGGCGGGCCGCGAAGAGCCCCCACACCGCCAGCGGCACGTTCAGCACGAACACCGACTGCCAGCCGACGTACGTGACCAGTACACCGCCGACGGTCGGGCCGGTCACCGCGGCCACCCCGCCGACCGCGGTGAAGATCCCGAACGCGGCGCCGCGCCGCTGTTCGGGAAAGACGGCCGCGATCAGCACCAGGGCCTGCGGCAGCATGGCGGCGGCGCCCACCCCCTGCAGCACCCGCGCCGCGACCAGCTGCCCGGTGTCCTGCGCCAGCGCGCACAGCAGCGACGCCAGCGCGAACACGGCCAGCCCCGCCACGAACACTCTGCGCGCGCCCCACAGGTCACCCAGCCGGCTGAACACGATCAGCAGCGACGCCAGGGCCAGCAGGTAGCCGTTCAGCACCCACAGCAGCCCGTCGACGCCGATGCCCAGCGACTCCATCAGCGCCGGCGCGGCCGTGTTCACGATGCTGGTGTCCAGCAGGATCAGGTAGTTGCCCAGGCACAGCACGGCCAGCGCGGCCCACGGCCGGGCCGCCGGGCCGCCGCCGGTCACCGCGAGCCGCCGACCGCGCCGCCGAGGCGGCCCGCGGCGTGCATCCTCGCTCCGAGCACGCGCGCCGCGGTCATGCTGGACCAGGCGGTCAGCCCGACCAGAGCGCCGTCATCGGCCAGCCCGGCCTCCGCGACGACCGCGGGCGTCACCCGGTAGGAGGCGAACACCGTCAGCAGCGCCAGCCGCGCCATGCCGCGATGCTCGGGTGCCAGCGCGGACACCGCCCCGTCCAGCCAGTCCTGCGCGTGCAGGCCGGGCCCGCCGTCGGGCAGCCGGGCCGCCTGCGCCGACACCACCTCGCGCACCTCATCGGGCAGGCTCCGCCCGGCCTCGTCGAAGGCGGCGGCCGCCGCGCCGAACGCCGCAGCCACGGACGGGCGCCCACGCGCCCAGGCGAGATCGGCGGGTAGCTCGGCGGCGAGCAGCAGCCCCGCGGATCCGCCGGGCGTCACCGGGCCCCGGGCGAGCGCACCGAGCAGCCGAGCCGCCACCCGGCCCATGGCCTGCCGCGCCGTGCCGCGCACCGCCGGGGGCAGCGGCGAATCGGGGAGGAAGACGTTGACCATGCGGTTCAGGTAATGGAACGTGACCGCCGTGCCGATCAGCTCGGGTGCCTGCTCCGGCGGGAACGGCGCGGGCGCGCCCGCCTGCCCGGCCCACACGGTGAGCTCACGCAGCCGCGTGCCGCCCGGCCCGGCCGCGTCCACCGCGTGGCGGCCACCGAGCCCGGCCAGCGTGTTGCCGTGCACGTCCACGCAGTATGGACAGCTGTTGGCGGCCGATACCGCGGCGGCCACGGCTTCCCGGTCCAGGCGCGTGGTCAGGCCGTCGGCCAGCAGCGTCTCGCGCAGTATCGTCCACGCGGCGGCGAGGCGGTGCGGGTCGGGGGAGTGCAGGGCGACCGGCGGGGCCAGCATCCCGAACTCCGCCTCGACCTGGCCGTACACCTCGCCGACCAGCCCTGTCGCGGCTGCCGGGGGCACCGGCGTGACATGTCGGACGTGGCGCTGCGCCGCGCCGCGTGTGGCCCAGACCAGCAATGCGCCCATGATCGTCTCCTAAGCGACGCTTCAGGTACGAGCCGTGGCCGCGCCGGCGAGCCGGCGCGGCCACGGACGGTCAGCGGTTGCGCGCCGGAACCCGGCTCGACGCCACCGGCTTGGGCAGGTCGCCCACATAGGTCACGGCCACGCCGCGCCGCTGCGCCGCCTGCACGATGCCCGGCATCGCCCGCTCGGCCAGCGCCGAGATGGTCAGCGCCGGGTTCACCGTCAGCGCGCCCGGCACGGCCGAGCCGTCGGTGACGAAGATGCCCGGATGCCCGCGCAGCTCATGCCGGTCGTCGAGGGCGGAGGTCGCCGGGTCGTCACCGATGCGGCACGAGGCCAGCGGGTGCACCGTGTACGCGCCGACCACGTCGTTGGTCCACGGCGTGACCGTGGCCAGGCCGTCACGCTCCAGGATGTCCTTGACGTCGGCGTCCGACAGCTCCCACCCTCGCCGCGTGTTGGCCGTGGGCCGGTACGTCAGCGAGTTGTGGCCCAGCATCTGCTGGGAGAACCGGTTCGCCGCGCCGGTCTCCGGCGGCGGCCCGAACACGCCCTCGTTGTCGTCCTCGGACATCGTGAAGATGGTCAGCCAGGACCGCCAGCGGCGCAGCATCTCCTTCTTCTCCGGGCCGAACCACGTCGGCCCGGCCGCGTCGGCGGCCTGTGCCAGGATCGTGCCCAGGCCCGGCGGGAAGTACAGCTGCTCCAGGGAGTAGCGCTCGTACTCCGGCAGGCTGCCGTCGAGCCGGTCCCAGCTGGCCACGGTGGGGCCGCGGCCGATCTGGTACGCCTCGTACGCGACCCCGTCCCCGCGGGACAGCCCGAGCACGTCGCGCACCTTCTCCTCGTCGAACACGGCCGTGTTGAGCCGCTCGCCGTTGCCGGAGAAGTACCGGCCCACGGCGTGCGGCATGGTGCCCAGTGTCGCCTCGGAGCGCTGCAGGATCACCGGCGTCGCGGCGGTGCCGGCGGCCAGCACGACGATCTGGGCGTCGATCGCGCCCTCGTCGTGCAGGATCCGGTAGTCCTCGCCGTCCACGATCCGGTAGTGGACGCGGTAGCTGCCGTCATCGTTGCGCGACAGGTGCTGGACCTCGTGCAGCGGACGGATCTCCGCGCCGTGCTCCAGCGCGCCGGGCAGGTAGTTCAGCAGCAGCGACTTCTTGGCGTCGAACTTGCAGCCCGCGGCCATCCAGTTGCAGTTGACGCACTCCGCGACGTCCACCGCCGACGGGGCCGGGTTGGCGGTGCGCCCGGCATGGTGGCAGGCCGCCGCCCACAGGCCGCCGCCGTAGGGGATCGCGTCCCAGCTCTGCTGCGTCACCGGCAGGGCCTCGCTGACCCGGTCGTACCAGGGGTCCAGGGTGTCGCGGTTGATCGCCTCCGGCCACATGCGCCGGCCGATGCTGCCGTGGCGCTCGAACACGAACCGCGGCGCGCGCGGCATCGTGGCGAAGTAGACCACACTGCCGCCGCCGACGCAGTTGCCGCTGAGCACGCTCATCCCGTCACCGATGGTGAAGTCGAAGATCCGGGTGTAGGAGGAGCCCAGTTTGAAGTCGTGGTCGAACTCGTCGGCGTTCAGCCACGGCCCGCGCTCCAGCACCACCACCCGCGCGCCGCCGGCGGCCAGGTGGTAGGCGGCGATCGCCCCGCCGAATCCGCTGCCGATGACCAGGACGTCGGTGCTCTCGACGGCGCTCATGCCGGGCTCCCGGTGGGTGTCGTGTTCGGGTGGATGTCGGCCAGCGCGCGGCCGTAGGAGAAGCGGGGGAACCGCCAGGCGCCGTCGGCGTCGGGCGCGGAGTAGCCGATGGCCAGCAGGCCGGGGTGCCCGTCGCGCAGCGCGTCGGGGGTGCTCAGGTGCGCGGCGGAGTCGAACGCCATGTTGCTGAACAGCGCCATGCCGACCCAGAGCGCCTTCTCCGGATGGTCGACGGCGGTGAGCTGCGCGACCAGCGCGGTCCGGTCCGCGAACGCCAGCGCCACGAACGGCGGCAGGTCCTCGGAAAGGGCCAGGCCGTGCTCGCCGGCGTACTGCTGGGTGTGGCCGTTGAGCATCATGGCCAAGCCGTCCAGCGAGTCGGCGAGCCCGCCGGCCGGGTGCCGCAGCAGTTCGAGCGCACCGGAGGCGACGGCGCCGCCGCCGGTGCTCACACCCGCGACGGCGTGGTCGTGCGGATGGCGTTTCTCGCCCGGGATGATGGTGTCGGCGAAGGCCTCCAGCGTCATGGACGTGGGATCGGTCGCCGCGGGAAAGTCGGGTTGCACGATGTCGCCTCCCTGCGTGGTGGGGAACCCGAGTCATCGTGCAGTGGCATTCACGGCCGGTTCATCTTCCACAGTGCCCTGGGCTTCTGCCTGCTGTCCGGGCAACTCCCATGCAGCGGCCCGAGGGCGAGCCAAACGCGATGAGCTGGCAGTTCCCGGCTGAATGAGGCGTCGTCACGGTGCGCCTTCTTCGATAGTGCGGGTCCTTTCCGGCATTGCCGGTACGCCATTGCCGTGGCGGGTTTCTCCGATCGTGCGCGGTTGTCCGCGAGGCGTTGTCGCCTTATCCGGCGCGCGAATACTGGGAAAACGCCGCCCGGGCACCGCCGGTGCGGCGCCGGGTCACGGAGGTAACCATGGTCGTCGGGCGGATCGCGTCGTCAGTCATCCAGCGCCAGGTCAAGTACGTCACCCCGACCCCGCTGGCGGCCGTGGACGGCGTCCTCGGGCAGGTGTACGCGCAGGTCCTCGACGAGATGGGCCTGGTCGTGCCGCCCGTGCAGCTGCACTCGCCGGTGCCGGACCTCGCGGCGGCCTACTGGATGCTGATGCGCGAGCCCATGCTGCCCACGGTGCACGTGGACCGAGCGGCCAAGGAGGCCGTCGCCACCGCGGTGGCCGTGGCCAACATCTGCCCCTACTGCGTCGAGATGCACAGCGTCGGCATGTACGACCTGGCCACCGAACGCGACGCGGA
This sequence comes from Catellatospora sp. NPDC049133, assembly GCF_040648455.1. Classification (NCBI taxonomy): domain Bacteria; kingdom Bacillati; phylum Actinomycetota; class Actinomycetes; order Micromonosporales; family Micromonosporaceae; genus Catellatospora; species Catellatospora sp. NPDC049133. The sequence continues at coordinate 267,011 of NZ_JBEZDT010000009.1, read as the reverse complement.
GGCGCTGGCCGGCGACCGGATAGACGACCTGGCCGACCCGCGGCTGCGGACGCTGGCCGCCTGGGCCCGGCAGCCGGGCCACACCGGTCCGGTGCCGTTCGACGAGCAGGCGCGCGCGGAGCTGGTCGGAGTGGTGGTCGGCATGCACTACCTGACCCGGATGGTGAACGTCTTCCTGTCCAGCTTCCTGCTGCCACCCCGGCTGGGCCCTTCCGGCCGCCGCAGGTTCAAACAGGGCGCCAGCCGCGTGCTGCGCCCCACGCTGCGCGATCCCCGCGCACCCGGCCGCGCGGTGGAGCTGCTGCCACCGGCCGAACTGCCGGCCGACGCGGCCTGGGCGCAGGCCAGCCCCTCGGTGGCGGCGGCCACGGCCCGCTCGTTCGCCGCGTTCGAGGCGGCGGGGCGGCAGGCGCTGACACCCGCGGTGCGCGAGGTCGTGCTGGGCCGGCTGGAGAGCTGGCACGGTGAGGAGACAGGTCTGAGCCGCGCCTGGTGCGAGCGGCTGGTGCAGCCGCTGCCCGAGCCGGAGCAGGCAGCGGCACGGCTGGCACTGCTCACGGCGTTCGCGTCGTACCAGGTGGACGCCGACGTCGTGGCCGAGTTCCGGCGTCATCACCCAGGGGACGCGGCACTGGTGCAGGCGGCGTCGTGGGCGTCCTACACGGCAGCGCGCCGAGTCGGCAGTCGACATCTGCCGATACCTGATCCGGTGCGGTCGTGACCAGAGGCAGACAGCGCAATTTCGAAGATTCGGCCTGCCGCCCGCGACCGGCAACCTGTTGGGGGCCGGCGCGTCCGGCCGGACCCGGTCCGCAACCCTGAGGAGGCAACGTGACGATCGACCGCACCACGAGCCCGCCCACGAGCGTCGGCTGGCTCAACGGTGCAGGACACCGCACGGCCCTGAACGTGTTCATGTTCGTCGTGCTGGCGCACTGGGCCGAGCACCTGACCCAGGCCTACCAGATCTACGTGCTGGGCCGGACGCCGCCGCAGTCACGCGGTGTGCTGGGCCAGTTCTTCCCGTGGCTGGTCACATCGGAGTGGCTGCACTACGGGTACGCGCTGGTCATGGTGGTCGGCCTGTTCGTGCTGCGCAAGGGTTTCGTGGGCCGGGCCCGCACCTGGTGGACGGTGGCCTTCGCGATCCAGTTCTGGCACCACATCGAGCATCTGCTGCTGTTCATCCAGGCGCAGACCGCCACACCGTTCTTCGGCAAGGCTGTCCCGACCAGCATCGCGCAGCTGATCATTCCCCGCGTGGAGCTGCACCTGTTCTACAACACCGTGGTGTTCCTGCCGATGGTGGTGGCCGTCTACCTCCACCTGCGGCCCAACCGCGCCGAGCTGTCGCAGGCGGTGTGCGGCTGCGCCAGCAGGGCCGCGGTGCCGGTGCCGGCGTGACCGACACCGATACGCAGCGGGCCACCGGGAGGCGCGTCACGGCTTCCCGGCTGGCCCTGCTCGCGTTCGTCGTCGCACTGGCGGCAGTGGCCGCGCCCGCGCTGCTCACCGCCGAGCCCGCCCCGGTGCGGCTGGCCGCGGTGGACCCGGCGGCCGACGTGGTGCTGGCCGCGGTGCCGCAGGCGGTGGCGCTGCGGTTCACCGGCGATCTCGCCGCCCGCGAGGTCCACGTGACCGTCGCGGACGCGAAGGGAGTCACCGTGTCGGCCGGGCCGCCGGCCCTGTCGGGCAGCACCGTCACCACCGCACTCAGCGCGACCGCGCCGGGCGCCTACCTCGTCGTCTACCACCTGCTGCTCGACGACGGCAGGTCGATCTCCGGCACCAGCCGCTTCGCCGTCGACCCGGCCGCGCCGTCGGCCGCCCCGAACACCGCCGAGGTCGCGGCACCCCTGGCCGAGGCCGAGCACGCCCACGTGCCGCCCCCGGATCCGTTGAACCTCGCGCTGACCGCCCTGGCCTCCGTGCTCATCCTGGCGCTGCTGGCACTGCTGTTCAGCCGGCCGAAGGTGCGCGACTGAGCGGCGCCGACCGGCTGCGGCCGGCACGTGCTCGCGACCGATTGCGCATCCTCGAAGGGGCCGCGGCGGGGCCCTGTCGCCCACGATGAGGTGCGCCCGCCGACCGTCGGCGGGTTCGAGCACAGTACGGAGGGACGATGCCTACGACACTCGGTGCGCTGCGCAGCCTCGCGATGACTCCGTCGCTGGCCTCCGTCGGGTTTGCCGCCAGAGGCTTCCCGGTCGAGGAGACCGCGGCGACCCGCCGGCTGGAGGCCATCCCGCAGGCGGTGGTGTGCGGGTTCGAATGGGCGATCGACGCCCGCACGCTGTGGGAGGTCGAGCGCCGGCTGGACCTGGTGGAGCCCGAGATGCGGGGCTTCGCCTACGAGGGCGCCACCATGGCGTACACGATCCGCGATGCGATGGCGGGCGGGCGCGGCACCCGGGCGCGCGACCTGCTGCGGGGCCCGGCGCAGCCGCACGTGTTTCTCACCTACATCGGCATCGGGTTCGCCATGGCCCGGCTGCCGAGGCCGCTGTGGGCCCGGGTGCTGCCCGACCTGACCGGCACGCCGTACTACCCGACGATGAGCTGGCTGGCCGTGGACGGGCTGGGGTTCGACCGGGCCTACTTCGACACCGACCGCTGGGTGGCGCGCAGGCAGCGGCCGCGGCCCTATCCGTGGCAGGGCCATGCGGGCTACTTCCCGAGGGCGTTCGACCAGGGTATCGGGCGGGCGCTGTGGTTCATCAACGGCGGGCGTCCCGGGGCGGTCGCCGACGCGGTCGAGCGGTTCGAGCCGGACCGGCACGGTGACCTGTGGAGCGGCGTGGGCCTGGCGGCCACGTTCGCCGGCGGGTGCGACTGCGAGGAGCTGGTGGCGCTGCGCCGGTTCGCCGGATCGCACGTCGCCGACCTGGGCCAGGGCGCGGTCTTTGCGGCGAAGGCCCGTGACTTCTCGGGCTTCGTCCCCGTGCACACCGAGCAGGCGGCGGGCATCCTGGCCGGCCTGCCGGTGGCGGCGGCCTCGGCGCTGGCCGACGAGGTGACCTCCGACGGTCCCGATGAGCAAGACCTGCCCCGGTACGAGACGTGGCGCGCACGCCTGCGCGCGGCGCTGTCGCGCCGGGCCGCGCCGCTGCCGGGCTGAGCCGGCTCGCGCCGGGCCCGCGGGGGTCCGGCGCGAAATTGCGCACCGGAGCGTTCGGCAACGCAGAAGAAGAAATAGTTCAATTTCACTGCAACGATTTCCTGGAACGTCATCGAATCACGACACGACGACGGCCGGGAGCTGTTCATGGGACCTTATCGACGCCTACGCAGGCGCATTCTCACACCCGACATCGCCGAGACGAAAGTCGATGTCAGAGGCTTTCACGTCAAGAACGCCGAGACACGCGACCTGCTGGAGACAATAGGTCGCAGCTTCCTCGAAGGCTATGGCTATGCCGCCGAGGCGCGGCGCGCGGCCGACGCCGAACACGGGCTCGAAACCCTCCCGACGCGCTTTCGCGGATTCGCCTACGAGGGCGCCGCAATGGGCTTCGCGGTACGCGAGGGACTGCCCGTCGGCGGGCGCGGACTGGTGCGCGACTTCCTGGCCGGCCGGGCCGCCGACCACGTGTACATGGTGTACGTCGGGGTCGGCTGGGCCATGGCCCGGCTGCCCCGGTGGCGCTGGTCCACGCTGTACGCCCCCGACCCGCTGCTGCGCTGGCTCGTGCTCGACGGCTACGGCTTCCACCAGGCGTACTTCCACACCGACCGCTACGTCTACCAGCAGCACCAGGAGACCGACTTCCCGTGGCCGGCGGACCCGTTCCGCTGGTACGCCCAGCACGCCATCGACCAGGGCATCGGCCGCGGCATGTGGTTCGTGGGCGGCACCGACGCCGAACTCGTCGCCCGGATGATCAACCGGTTCCCGGCGCAGCGCCGCGCGGACCTGTACGCCGGCGCCGCACTCGCGGCCACCTACGCCGGCGGCGCGGACCGCGACGAGCTGGCCTGCTTCTGGGACCTGGGACGCGCGTACCGGCCGCAGATCGCGCAGGGCTCGGCGTTCGCCGCGGGCGCCCGGGTGCGGGCGGGCCTGGACGTGCCGCACACCGAGACGGCGACCCAGCTGTTCTGCGGGCTGAACCCCGTGCAGGCCAAGCGGGTCACCGACGACGCACTGACGGACCTGGCCGACGACGGCAGCACGCCCTCGTGGGAGGTCTGGCGCCGGCGCATCGCCGACACCCTCGCCACGCAGCGGCAGTTCTGATCCACCCCGGCCGCGTCGCGGCCAGGCAGGAGAGAGGCTCAAGATGACCAGAATCGCCATAGTAGGCATGGCCTGCCGGTATCCGGACGCGGCCTCGCCCCGGCAGCTGTGGGAGAACGCGGTCTCCGGCCGCCGAGCCTTCCGCCGGCTGCCCGACGTGCGGATGCGGCTTGCGGACTACTACGACGCCGACCCGTCCGTGCCGGACCGCTTCTACGCCCGCAACGCCGCCGTCATCGAGGGATACGAGTTCGACCGGATCGCCTACAAGGTCGCCGGCAGCACGTACCGCTCCACCGACCTGACCCACTGGCTGGCCCTGGACGTGGCCGCCATGGCCCTGGCCGACGCCGGCTTCCCGATGGCCGAGGGCCTGCCCCGCGAACGCACCGGCGTCATCGTCGGCAACAGCCTGACCGGCGAGTTCTCCCGCGCCAACCAGCTGCGGCTGCGCTGGCCGTTCGTACGGCGGATGGTCGCCGCCGCGCTGAAGGAGCAGGACTGGGACGACGACCAGCTCGGCACGTTCCTGGACGACTTCGAGGCCACCTTCAAGAGCCCGTTCCCCGAGATCGACGAGGACACCCTGGCCGGCGGCCTGTCCAACACCATCGCCGGGCGGATCTGCAACCACTTCGACCTCAAGGGCGGCGGCTACACCGTCGACGGCGCATGCTCGTCGTCGCTGCTGTCGGTCGCCACCGCCTGCAAGGGCCTGATCGACGGCGAGCTGGACGTCGTGGTCGCGGGCGGCGTGGACCTGTCCATCGACCCGTTCGAGATCATCGGGTTCGCCAAGACCGGCGCGCTGGCCACCGGCGAGATGAAGGTCTACGACAAGGGCTCCAACGGGTTCTGGCCCGGCGAGGGCTGCGGCATGGTGGTGCTGATGCGCGAGGACGAGGCCCGCGCGGCCGGGCACCGCGTCTACGCCACCATCGCCGGCTGGGGCATCTCCTCCGACGGCAAGGGCGGCATCACCCGGCCCGAGGTCAGCGGCTACCAGCTCGCGCTGCGGCGGGCCTACGAGCGGGCCGGGTTCGGCATCGACACCGTCAACCTGTTCGAGGGCCACGGCACCGGCACCGCCGTCGGCGACGCCACCGAGCTCAAGGCGCTGTCGCTGGCCCGGGAGGCGGCCGGAGCGACCGCCCCCGCGGCGATCGGCTCCATCAAGGGCATGATCGGCCACACCAAGGCCGCGGCCGGGGTGGCCGGGCTCATCAAGGCCGCCATGGCCGTGCACCAGCACGTGCTTCCGCCCGCGATCGGCTGCGTGGACCCGCACGAACTGCTCGGCACCGATGGCGCCCAGCTGCGCGTGCTGCGCAAGGCCGAGCCGTTCCCCGCCAACGCGCCGACCCGGGCCGGGATCACCGCGATGGGCTTCGGCGGCATCAACACCCACATCGTGCTGGAGAGCACCGGCGCGCGCCGCCGGGCCACCCTGGACACCCGCACCCGGGCGCTGGCCGCCTCGCTGCAGGACGCCGAACTGCTCGTCGTGGACGCCGCCTCGACGGCCGAGCTGCGCGACAGGTTGACGCAGCTGGCCGGGTTCGTGCCCGCCATCGCGTACGCCCAGCTCGCCGACCTGGCCGCGACGCTGCACCAGGAGCTGCGCGAGCTGCCCTACCGCGCCGCGGTGGTCGTCACCTCGCCCGAGGACGCGACCGCGCGGCTGGAGGGGCTGATCGCCAAGCTCGACTCGGGCGAGACCACGATGATCGCCGCCGACGGGCGCAGCTTCCTCGGCCACGTCAGCGGGCCCGGCCGGATCGGTTTCCTGCTGCCCGGCCAGGGTTCCGGGCGCGGCGTCAGCGGCGGCGCGATGCGTCGGCGCTTCGCCGAGGCGGACGAGACCTACCTGCGGGCGGCGCTGCCCGTCGGCGCCGACGCGGTGGCCACCGAGGTGGCCCAGCCGCGCATCGTGACGGGTTCGCTGGCCGGGCTGCGGGTGCTGTCCGCGCTCGGGCTGGAGGCGAGCGTCGCCGTCGGCCACAGCCTCGGCGAGATCACCGCGCTGCAGTGGGCCGGGGCGATGGACGAGCAGACCCTGCTCGACGTGGCGGCCGTGCGCGGCGCGACGATGAGCCGGCACAGCTCGTCGGGCACGATGGCCAGCATCGGAGCCGGCCCTGAACTGGTGGACCAGCTGGTCACCGGGCTGCCCGTGGTGGTCGGCGGCTACAACGGCCCCCACCAGACCGTGGTGACGGGCACCGTCGAGGGCGTCGAGGAGGTGTGCACCCGGGCCCGTGAGCACGGCCTGTCGGCGACCCGGCTGTCCGTGTCGCACGCGTTCCACTCGCCGCTGGTCGCCCCCGCCGCCGACGCGTTCGGCCAGGAGCTGGCGGCGCGGCGGTTCACCTCCGTCAGCCGGCGCGTGGTCTCCACCGTCACCGGTGACATCCTCGCCGCCGACACCGACGTGCGGGCCCTGCTGCACCGGCAGATCACCGACCCGGTCCTGTTCAACCAGGCGGTGACCCGCGCGGCCAAGGACGTCGACCTGTTCGTCGAGGTGGGGCCGGGCCGGGTGCTCAGCGGGCTGGCCGCCGCCGCCACCGACGTGCCCGCCGTCGCACTGGACACCGACGACGAGTCGCTGGCCGGTGTGCTGCGCGTGGTCGCGGCCGCGTACGTGCTCGGCGCAGCCGGTGTCGACGCGGCGCTGTTCCAAGGCCGGGTGGTGCGCCCGCTGCAGGTCGGGGCGGAGTTCAAGTTCTTCGCCAGCCCATGCGAGTCGGCTCCCGACATCTCGGTCACCTCGGCCGGCCCGCGCGCGGCCGTGGCGGCGAAGACCGACGCGGCGCAGGCCGTCGACGGCGAGTCCGGGCTGGACCTGCTGCGCCGGCTCGCCGCCGCGCGTGCCGAGCTGCCGCTGGACCTGGTCCGCCAGGACAGCAGGCTGCTCGACGACCTGCACCTGAGCTCGATCACCGTCGGGCAGATCGTCAACGAGGTCGCCGGGCGGCTCGGTGTTCCCGCGGCCCAGGCGCCGACCAACTTCGCCACCGCCACGGTGTCGGAGCTGGCCGTCGCCCTGGACGAACTGGCCCAGACCGCCCGGCCCGGCGACGCCGCGCCGCAGCGGCTCGTCGCCGGCGCGGCACCCTGGGCCAGGGCGTGGGCGCTGGACCTGGACGAGCTGCCGCGCCCGGCGCGCGCCGCGCGCGAGGAAGGCGGGCAGTGGCAGGTTTTCGCGGAGGAGCGCAGCCCGTTCGCCGCGTCGCTGCGCCGGGAGCTTGAGCGCTCCGGGCTCGGCGCGGGTGTGCTGGTCTGCCTGCCCGAGCAGTGCGCCGAGCAGCACATCGAGCTGGCGCTGCAGGGCGCGAAGGCGGCCCTGGCCGGCGGCGGCGACACCCGGTTCGTCCTGGTCCAGCATGACCGTGGCGCGGCCGGGCTGGCCAAGACGCTGCAGCTGGAGGCGCCGCACCTGCGCACCACCATCGTGCACGTGCCGGCTTCGCCGGACGCTGTCGACTGGGTGGTCGCCGAGGTGGCCGCCACGGCCCGCTTCGCCGAGGCGCACTACGACGAGCAGGGTGTGCGGCGGGTGCCGACCCTGCGGGCGCTGCCGATCGAGGCACAGCGCACCGCCGCCGCGCTCGACGACTCCGATGTGCTGCTGGTCACCGGCGGCGGCAAGGGCATCACCGCCGAGTGCGCGCTGGCCATGGCCGTCGACAGCGGTGCGGCGCTGGGTCTGCTGGGCCGCTCCGACCCGGCCCACGACGCCGAGCTCGCGGCGAACCTCGACCGCATGCGGGCGCTGGGCGTCCGGGTCGCGTACGCCCGCGCCGACGTGACCGACACCGCCGCGGTCGCCCAGGCGGTGCACCGGATCGCCGAGGACCTCGGCCCGGTCACGGCCGTGCTGCACGGGGCGGGACGCAACGAACCCGCCGCACTGACCGGGGTCGACATGGCCGCCGTCCGGTCGACGTTCGCACCCAAGGTGTCCGGGCTGCGCACGGTCCTCGCGGCGGTCGAGCCGCAGCGCCTGAAGCTGCTGGTGACGCTCGGCAGCATCATCGGGCGGGCGGGCCTGCGCGGCGAGGCGCACTACGCGACCGCCAACGAGTGGCTCGCGGACCTGACCGTCGAGGTGGGACGGCAGTTCCCGAACTGCCGCAGCCTGTGCCTGGAATGGTCGGTCTGGTCGGGCGTCGGCATGGGCGAGCGCCTGTCGGTGGTGGAGTCGCTGACCCGCGACGGCATCACCCCGGTCACCCCCGAGCAGGGCATCGCGATCCTGCGGCGGCTGCTGGCCGATCCCGACGCCCCGGCCGTCACCGTGATCAGCGGACGGACCGAAGGCATCGACACGGTCCGCTACGACCTGCCCGAGTTGCCGCTGCTGCGGTTCGTGGAGCGGCCACTGGTGCGCTACCACGGCGTGGAGCTGGTGTCGGAGGTGGAGCTGAGTGAAGGCACCGACCTGTACCTGGCCGACCACCGCCTCGACGGGAACCTGCTGTTCCCCGCGGTTTTCGGCATGGAGGCCATGGCGCAGGCCGCGGCGGCGGTCACCGGCCGGCACACCGCGCCGGTGGTGGAGCAGGCGCAGTTCCTGCGCCCGATCGTGGTGCCGCCCGGCGGCAGCACCCGGATCCGGATAGCCGCCGTGGTGACCGGCACCGACACCGTCGAGGTCGCGATCCACAGCGAGGAGACCGGCTTCGCCGCCGACCACTTCCGCGCCCGGTTGCGGCTGACCGCGCCCGAGCCGGGCGACGGCTCCCCGGAGCAGGTCGACGGGCTGCCCCAGGTGGTGCTCAACCCGCAGACCGACCTCTACGGGCCGGTGCTGTTCCAGGGGCGGCGCTTCCAGCGGCTGCGCCACTACCACCACGCGGCGGCCCGGCGGGTCGACGCCGGCCTGGCGGCCGATGCCGCCACGGGCTGGTTCGCCGACTACCTGCCCGCCACCCTGCTGCTCGGCGATCCCGGCGTACGCGACGCGATGATGCACGGCAACCAGGTGTGCGTACCCGACGCGACACTGCTGCCGCAAAGCATCGACCGGGTGATCCCGGCCGGTGACGCCATGTTCACCGCCGCCGTGCTGCGGTACACGGCCGTCGAACGCCTGCGCGACGGCGACACCTACGTCTACGACCTCGCCCTGCGCGACGAGTCCGGGCGGGTGCTGGAGCGCTGGGAAGGCCTGCGGCTGCGCGCCGTGCGCAAGAACGACGGGCGCGGCCCCTGGAGCGAACCGCTGGTCGGGCCGTTCCTGGAGCGCTCACTGCAGGACCTGGTCGGCGCCGAGATCGCCGTGGTGGCCGAGCCGGACGGGCCGATCGTCGGCGACGACCACCTCGCCCGGCGGCGGGCGGCGACCGCGCTGGCACTGAGCCGGGCGCACGCCGGTCCGGTCGCCGTCGCGTACCGGCCCGACGGCCGTCCCGAGATCGTCGAAAGCGACGCCGTGTCCAGCGCCCACGGCGCCGGAATCACCCTCGCGGTGACCGGCTCCGGCCCGCTGGGCTGCGACGTCGAGCCGGTACGGGCCCGCGCCGAAGCGGACTGGCAGGGGCTGCTCGGCGCGCACACGACCCTGGCCCGACTGGCCGGCCAAGCCCTCGGCGAGGACGCCGACACGGCCTCGACCCGGGTGTGGGCGGCCATGGAATGCCTGCAGAAGGCCGGGCAGCCGGCACAGGGCCCACTGACCCTGCTGCCCTCGCCACGTCCCGGCTGGACCCTGTTCTCCTACGGCGAGCTGCGGATCGCGACCTTCGCCTGCACGCTGCGCGGATGGGCGGACCCGGTCGTGCTCGCCATCCTGACCGAAGGGCGCAACTGATGGACAACTACTTCGAATACCTGCACACGGTCGGGTTCGAGGAGACCAACATCGTCGGCAACGTGTACTACGTGAACTACCTGCGCTGGCAGGGCCGCTGCCGGGAGATGTTCCTCAAGGACCGCGCCCCTGAGGTGCTGGCCGACCTGCAGGACGACCTGAAGCTGTTCACTCTCAAGGTCGACTGCGAATTCTTCGCCGAGATCACCGCCTTCGACTCGCTGTCGATCCGGATGCGGCTGATCGAGCTGGCGCAGACGCAGATCCAGTTCGGATTCGACTACGTGCGCCTCGACCCGCACGGCGAGACGCTCATCGCCCGGGGCGGTCAGCGCGTGGCCTGCATGCGCGGGCCCAACACGCGCACGGTGCCGGCCCGGGTCCCGCAGCCGCTGGTCCGCGCGCTGGAGCCATACCAGCTCGCGGCCGCACGAGTGTGATCGGAGACGCACGTGGACACCCGACTGATGATCCGCGGGGAACCCGGGGACACCAAAGTGCTGCGGCGTGCCTTCGGGACGTTCGCCACCGGCGTCACGGTCGTGACCGCCGGTGGCGACACCCCGCACGGCATGACCGCCAACTCGTTCACCACCGTCTCGCTGGACCCGCCGCTGGTGCTCATCTGCGTCGGCCGTGAGGCCGTCATGCACGCCGTCCTCTGCGATCAGGGCCGCTTCGGCGTCTCCGTGCTCGCGGCGGACCAGGGGCATCTGGCCAGCTACTTCGCCGACCGCAACCGGCCGCTGGGGTCGGAGCAGTTCGCCGGGGTGGCCTGCCAGACCGGCCAGCTGACCGGGGTGCCCCTGCTCGAAGGGGCGCTGGCGCACTTCGAGTGCGTGGTACGGCGCACCTACGAGGGCGGGGACCACACGATATTCCTGGCTGAGCCGGTCTCGCTGCACCGCTGCGCCGACGACCAGGCGCTGCTGTTCCTCAACGGCCGGTTCCGGCAGGTCGAATCCGAACGAAGCGAGGCCACCGCATGACCACGTCCGTGGGGCGGCGCCTGCCGGCGCCGCCCGGCCCCCCGCGTACGGATTCGCTGCGCCAGCTGGCGATCATGAACCGGGACCGGCTGGCGATGCTGACGATGGCCGCGCAGGAGTACGGCGACGCCGCCAAGCTGCCGGTCGGCCCGAAGACGCTGTACTTCTTCAACCACCCCGACCACGCCAAACACGTGCTGGCCGACAACGCGGCCAACTACCACAAGGGCATCGGTCTGGTCCACGCCCGGCGCGCGCTGGGCGACGGGCTGCTGACCAGCGAGGGCGAACTGTGGCGCAAGCAGCGCCGGGTCATCCAGCCGGCGTTCCAGAGCAAGCGGATCGCGGCCCAGGCCGGCGCGCTCGCGCAGGAGGGGGCCGCGCTCGTCGAGCGGCTGCGGGCCTACCAGGGCCGCGGGCCGGTCGACGTGGTGCAGGAGATGACCGGCCTGACGCTCGGGGTGCTGGGCCGGACGCTGCTCGACGCCGATCTGGGCGAGTTCGACAACATCGGCGCCATGTTCGGGGTGGTGCAGGACCAGGCGATGTTCGAGCTGGAGACGCTCAGCGCGGTGCCGACCTGGTTGCCGCTGCCGCACCAGCTGCGTTTCCGGCGGGCCCGGCGGGACCTGGAGCTGGTGGTCGACGAGCTGGTGCGCCGCCGGCGCAGCCGCGTCGCCGACCGGGACGACGTCCTGTCGCGCCTGATCGTCTCCACGGACCAGGAGGCCGATCCGGCGGTGGGGCGCATCCGGCTGCGCGACGAGCTGGTGACCCTGCTGCTGGCCGGGCACGAGACCACGGCCAGCACCCTGAGCTGGACGCTGTACCTCATCGACCGGCATCCGCAGGTGCGGGAGCGGCTGCGCGAGGAGGCGGTGTCGGTGCTCGGGGACCGGCTGCCGCGCTACGAGGACCTGGCCGGGCTGCGGTACACGGCGATGGTGGTGGAGGAGGTCATGCGCCTCTATCCGCCGGTGTGGCTGCTGCCGCGCAAGTCGCTGGCCGAGGACGTGATCGGCGGCTACCGCGTGCCGGCCGGCGCCGACGTGCTGATCAGCCCGTACACGCTGCACCGGCATCCGGGGTTCTGGGACGAGCCGGACCGGTTCGACCCGTCGCGGTTCGACCCTTCGCTGCCGTCGGACCGGCCGAGATACGCCTACATCCCGTTCGGCGCCGGTCCGCGCTTCTGCGTCGGCAACCACCTGGGCATGATGGAGGCGACGTTCGTGGTCGCCATGCTGGCCCGCGACCTGCGCCTCACGCTGGCCCCGGGCCGCCAGGTGGTGGCGGAGCCGATGCTGTCGCTGCGGATCCGCGGCGGCCTGCCGATGACCGTCGACCCGGCCGGCTGAACCGGCGGGCGGCTGCGGGCTCGTGTCCACGTCGGGCACGAGCCCGTCGGCGTGTCCGGGCCGCGTCCCGCGCACGCAGGACAGAACCCCCGCTGGGGGGCGGGGGTTGCGGCGGGAGGGGAAGGGGAGGGTTCAGGCGGCGCCGAAGGCGGCGACACGCGCGAGCGCGGCAGTGCGGACGTCGAGCAGGGCCATCAGGACCGGCGGGTCCAGGGAACGGGCCGGCTTGAGCTGTACGTCGGCGCCTTCGACGGTCATGTCGCGGCTGACCGTGACCGGGCCGACGGAGGCCACGCACACCTGCCGGTCGGCGCTGTCGGGTCTGGCCGTGTCGAAGGGCACCGAGTGGGCCAGCAGGTGCCACATCCCGGGCGGCACGTTCTCCAGCAGATAGGGCCCTGGCTCCTGCATCACCGCGCAGGCGATCGGTTTTCCCTCGGGGAGGCGGTCGCGGAACAGGCCGAGGAAGATGCTCTCCCGCCGGTCCGGGTCGTGCGGGCGGACGATCCCCCGCACCGTGGCGAGCTTGCCGGGCGGCACGAACGCCCCACCGGTCTGGATCTCGGGGGTGACGCCGTGCTGGCGGCGGTAGATCGTGGGGGAGAGCCCGACGCTGCGGGTGAACCGGGTGCTGAACGTGCCGACGCTGGTGTAGCCCACCCGCAGGCTGATGTCGGAGACGTTGAACGACGTCGTGACCAGCAGCTGCTTGGCCTGCTGAAGACGCAGGGCCGACAGGAACCTCCCGGGCGACAGGCCGGTGACCCGCTGGAACATCCGGGAGAAGTGGAACTTGCTGAACATCGCCACACGGGCCATGTCGTCTATCGTCAATTGCTCTTCCAGGTTGTCGCGCATCACGGTGATGACACGCTCGACAGCTCTTTCCGCGTCGGTGTTCATGGGACCTCACTGCCTCCTCGGGTCGAAGCGCGCAGCGCCATCAAGAAACCGCTCGGCGCGAGTCGACGAATGCTTTCGGGCACGCCGATGAAAGGCGTGACCGCATTGCGCGTCAGGCATTTGTCGTGGTGCCGAACGGTTTCTTGAGTGCGTCTCCGGGGAACGAGTCCACATGGCCGGGGGTGCCGTCCGTGCGGTCGATTCCACTTCGGTCATTCGGTCGGGTTACCGAAGTCGATGCTAGGGAGAAGTGATCCACGGGACAACACCCGTCTCGTAAAGTGTCCGCCCGAGATCGTTCAGCCCCCGCCCAGGAGCGCTTCAGAACGGCTCCCACCTGGGCATTCAATGTGACTCGACAGTAGCTTCCCGGCCAACTAAGCAACTATTTGGAGAGGTGCGGTTGGCACTATTCGCTATCCATTCCAGTCACTGAATGCAATCGCCCGCACGGCCGCGCCGCCCGGGCGCGGGCACCGGGACGCCCGCTGAACTGGCCGGGAACGCGCTCTCCGAGAGCAACGCTGAGTAGTCAGGTGCGTACGCAACGAATTCTGGGTAGGGCAGTGCTCGCTCGGCACCGCGGCGAGCGATCGAGGGCGGGCCCGCCGGCGTCCTGTCGGGTGCCCGTCGCCGAGTGAAAAACCACAGGTGGGCAGGGCTTTCAAGCCTCCGCGCCTGGTGGCCCGAAGGTTGCCCAGTCTCGATCAATGTGGAACCATGAACCAGTTTCCGACCTGACGGAGTTCGATGAAGATTTCGCATCTCAGCAGGCTGAGCGGTGTTTCAGTGCCAACCATCAAGTTCTACCTACGGGAACAGCTGTTACCACCCGGCGTGCCGACGGCGCGAAACCAGGCCGAGTACGACGAGGCCCACCTCGCCCGGCTGCGCCTCATCCGGCTGCTGACCGGCGTCGGTGACATGAGCCTGGCCGCGGTACGCGAGGTGCTGGCCGCCGTCGACGGCGACGACGTCTCACCGGCCGGCCTGGCGCAGGTGGTGAACCAGGCGCTCCGGGACGAATACCCGGTGCCCCCCGGCAGCCCGGCCGCGTACGCCGAAGTCGGACGCCGCGTCGACGGCTTCCTGACCGGCATGGGCTGGCAGCAGTCGACCGGCTCGCCCGAGCGCGAGAGCCTGGTCCGCGTGCTGGCGGCGCTCGAAGGCCTGGGCCTGCCCGGCCTGCTCGAGGAACTCGAGCCGTACGTCGAGGCGGCCGACCGGATAACCGCGGCCGAACTGGACCGCCAGCAGTCCATCAACGACGCCGCGACGATCGTGGCCAGGATCGTCCTGTTCGAAGTCGCCTTCGCCATAGTGCGCAGGATGGCCTTCAGCCACCATTTGGCAGCCCGCGCGGAAAGCTCTCCCCAGGGCGCTTCGACGCCTCTTTTCGCACCCGAGCGATAGCGAAACTCTCGCTCGGCCGGGGCGGCATCACCGGTGCCTCGGGCATCCCACCGGTAACGCATTCCCGGCGACCTCTTCAATCGTGCTCGGCTGCTTCCGTAAACGCCGTATGAGCATTCCCCGAGAAGACACGCCCCGCCGGATCCCGCCACGATATCGAGGTCGAGGACGGCGTCGAGAAATCCTGTCGGCCTCGGTAGCCAACGGCACGAAACAACCAGTCCGTCTCCTCGCCCGGCGTCGTCGTGCCTCGGGCGGTGAGCCCTGCCACCGAGGGGATTCCATGCACCCAACACCCGGCCTGCTCCGTCGGCTGAGTCCGGCGGCACTCGTGCTGGCCATGGTCGGCACGCTGTTCGTCGTAGCACAACTACCCGAGGTCTCGGCCGCCGACCGGGCGTCGCTGGCGTCCCGGTTCTCCTTCCGGGAACTGCCCATCGCCCTGCCACCCGGGCTGCCGCAGCGCACCGTGCGCGAAGTCAACCCCAAGTACCAGCACATCCGGGCCTGGATCTCGTCCGTCGGCGCCGCCATCGCCGTCAACGACCTCGACGGCGGCGGGCGACCCAACGACCTGTGCCTGGTCGACACCCGCTCCGACGCCGCCATCGTCACCCCCGCCCCCGACAGCGGCGACAACTACCCGCCGTTCGTGCTCGACCCGGCCCCGTTACCCACCGGCGCCACGATCTCGCCGATGGGCTGCGTGCCCGGCGACTTCAACCGCGACGGCTGGCACGACCTGCTCGTCTACTACTGGGGACGCACCCCGGTGCTCTTCCTCAACCGCGCCCAGGCCGGGCCGCTGAGCCTGCGCAGCTTCCTGCCGACTGAGCTCATCCCCGGCCCGACCTCGCCCAGCGGGGCCTACTACGGCAAGTTGTGGAACACCAACGCGGTCGCGGTCGCGGACTTCGACGGCGACGGCGGACCCGACATCGGCGTCTTCAACTACTTCCCGGACACGGCGGTGCTCGACCCGCAGGGCCAGCCCATCGTGCAGATGAACCACTCGATGTCACGGGCGCAGAACGCGGGCGGCGCCCACGTGCTGCGCTGGACGGGCGCCGACGCGACCTCCGTCAAGTTCGAGGAGCAGGTCGCCATCGACCCCGCGTTCGCCACCGGCTGGACGCTGGGCGCCTCCTCGGCCGACCTCGACGGCGACCTGCTGCCGGAGCTCTACCTGGCCAACGACTTCGGCAACGACCGCTTCTTCCACAACGCCTCCACACCCGGCCGGATCAAGTTCGAACTGGCGGAGGGCAGCCGCGGCCCGCTGGACCCGAAGTCGCTCGTGGTCGGGCACGACTCGTTCAAGGGCATGTCCATCGAGTTCGGCGACCTCGCCGGCACCGGCAAGTTCGACATGTTCGTCAGCAACATCACCTCCAGCTGGGGCCTGGAGGAGAGCAACATGGTCTGGCGCAACGACGCCGCCGACCCCGAAGACGCCCGACGCCGCATGGCCGACGGCGACGCACCGTTCCGCAACCAGGCCGCCAAGATGAACATGGCCTGGATCGGCTGGGGCTGGGACGCGAAGATGGCCGACTTCGACAACAGCGGCCAGGTCGCGCTCGTGCAGGCGGTCGGCTTCGTCAAGGGCAACATCAACCGGTTCAACTGGCTGCAGGAACTGGCGATGACCAACGACCTGCTGCTGCGCGAACCCGACATGTGGCCCAAGGCCGAGCCCGGCGACGACATCTCCGGCTCGCAGCCGTTCGCGTTCTGGGTCCGCGAGGACGGCGAGAAGTTCGTCGACATCAGCGCCGACCTGGGCATGACCGACACCACCCCGAGCCGGGGGATCGCCGTCGCCGACACCAACGGCGACGGACACCAGGACTTCGCGGTGGCCCGGCAGTGGGGACCCCCGGTCTACTACCGCAACACCGGCCCCACCCAAGGTGACTTCCTGGGCCTGCGGCTGCACCGCCCGGTCACCAACGGCGCCCCCGGCGGCCCGATCGGCACCCCCGCCTACGGCGCCGTCGCCAAGGTGACCATGGCCGACGGCAGCACCCGCGTCGCACAGCTCGACGGCGGCGGCGGCCACTCCGGCAAGCGCAGCTTCGACGTCTTCTTCGGCCTCGGCCAGGCCGGCGGCAAGCCGGTCGCGGTCGAACTGTGCTGGCGCTCCCTGGACGGCAGCGCCCACCGCCAGCGGCTGGACCTGGCCGCAGGCTGGCACGACATCATGCTCACCGACAAGGCCCAGGAGGTGCCGTCGCGATGACCCACGTCGAACAGGTGGCCACGCCATCCATCACGGTCCGCAGAACACCCGGGCAGCAGGCCCGCACCGAAACGGCGCCTGCCACCAGCGTCACGCCGGCGACGAAGCCGGAGCGGGTCGACAACGCCGACCCCCGCTACAAGGCGCTGCGCAACTTCGCCATCTCCATGAGCGTCTTCAACATCCTCGGGTACACGGTGCTCGGCTTCGAGCAGCCCTGGACCTGGCCGCTGTTCGCCCTGGCCGTCGGCTACACCACCGAGATCGTGGTCGAGCTCGTCTCGGCCTGGGCGCAGCGGCGGCCGGTGGGCTTCCGCGGGCACGGAGTCTGGGGCGTCTACACCTTCCTGCTGCCGACCCACATCACGGCGCTGGCCGCGAACATGCTGCTCTACGCCAACGACATCTTCTGGCCCATCGCCTTCGCCGTGGTCGTCGCGATCGGCCAGAAGGCGGTGCTCCAGGCGCCGATCAAGGGCCGGATGCGCCACTTCATGAACCCGTCGAACTTCGGCATCACCATCACCCTGCTGGCGTTCTCGTGGGTCAACGTCGCACCGCCGTACCACTTCACCGAGAACGTGCCGGACATGATCCGTATCGCCGTTCCGCTGATCATCCTCACCGCCGGCACGGTGCTCAACGCAGTACTCACCAAGAAGGTCGGCCTCATCGTCGGCTGGCTGGGCGCGTTCGTCATCCAGGCGCTCCTGCGGCATTGGATCTGGGACGTCGCCCTGTGGGCGTCCCTGGCCGTGATGACCGGCGTCGCGTTCGTCCTGTTCACCAACTACATGATCACCGACCCGGGCACGACGCCGACGCCGTTCAAGTGGCAGTTCATGTTCGGATCGAGCGTGGCCTTCGTGTACGGCGCGCTCATGCAGTTCAACATCGTCTACACGCTGTTCTTCGCGGTCACGATCGTGTGTCTGGCCCGCGGCATGTTCTGGTGGGGCAAGACGCTGCTGGAACGGCGGCAGGCGGCTGCGGCGGGCACGCCGAGGTTGGCCGCCACCGGCTGACCCCGCCCTGGAGCCCGGTGGCTGGTCGCGCGCGGCCGACCGCCGGGCTCCTTCGTCCTCCGTTCCAACTGCATGAGGTCGAAGGCGGACCGGTCGACTCCCGCCGCAATGTGCTTGGCGCAACACCTCCTGAGCTGGCAGGATGCGCCCGTGACCACGGACATTTACGGCTGCGTCGAAGTCCGCTACCCGTTCGCAGATCATGAGTACTGGTCGGACGAAGAGCCGTGGACCGTGGCCATGGACCTGTTCCCGCTGCTCACCGATCAGGACTACGCGGCGTTCGGATGCCTGTTCGGCGTGCGCAACTACCAGGGATGGACACCACTGGCCGAAGGCCGAGGGCTGCCCGCCGATGCGAGCACGGAGTTGCGCGAGAGGATCGCGAAGTTCGATCCGAACGACATCCATGGACTGACGTGGGTGGGCTGGGGAGAACTCAGGGATCTTGACATGGCGGTGCGACCACCCGGGTCCCGAGGACGCATCCGACTTCACGAGAAGGCATCGCATCGCAGGTGGTGGGTCAGCGATCAGTGGCCGGCCGAGATCATCGAACAGTTCGGCCAACTGCCGTGGGGCGAGGTGCCCGGCGACACCTACGGCCGGCACGAGGTTCCCGGGGCAGTGCTGACGTACGACGCCGGCAGCCGCGCCGAAGTGATCGGTCCCGGTAGCGGATGGGAACACGTGTTCGCCGTCATGAGCGCACTGGCAGGCAAGTTCGGCGACGAAGGCGTGCGCCTGGTCGTCCACTTCGATTGAGCGTGGCCGCCCGGCCGAGGCGGCGCGCGGGGCAACACTCGTCTCCCGAGCCTGGCAGCAGGCGAAAACGGGTTTCACCGGAAGCTGGTCACTGCGCGAGATCGTGCTGGGAACTCGTAGGACGTGGTCTGATACTCGCCATGAACCTCACCGCGGCCGAATTTCGCGAGCGGCTCGGCGGGCTGCGGTCCGTGGACGGCTCGCTGCCCATGCGCGAGATATTCAAACTCGCCAAGGAGTACGCCCAGCTGCAACCCACCGAGATCGAAAAGCTCCTCGACGGGGCGACCCACGAGGAGCGGGTCGGCGCGGTGAGCGTCATGGGCCACCAGGCGCAGCGCAAGCAGACCACGCCGGACCGGCTGCGCGAGTTGTACGAGCTCTACCTGCGCCGCACCGACCGGATCGCGACCTGGGACCTGGTGGACGTGAGTGCCCACCACGTCGTCGGCCGCTACCTGTTCGACAAGCCCCGCGACGTGCTCCGCGAGCTGGCCCGGTCGCCGCTGCCGCAGGAGCGCCGGATCGCGATCTTCTGCACGCTGCACTTTCTGCGCCATGGGCAGGTCGACGACACCTTCGCCCTCGCCGAGATCCTGGCCGACGACGACCACCCGATGCTCGCCTCGACCACCGGAGGCATGCTGCGCGAGGCGGGCAAGACCGATCGGGCCCGGCTGCTGGGCCACCTCGACCGGCACGCCGCCACCGCGCCGCGCGTACTGCTGCGCGCTGCGATCGAGCATCTGGAGCCCGAGCAGCGGCGGCACTACCTTGCCCTCGGCCGCTGAGCCGCGACGCGTCGATCACGGGCATACGCGGCTGTCGTGGTCGAGGCAGCGGATGGCGTCGCCGGTCTGGCCACGCCCAGACCGGCATCCATGGTCCGGTTCCCCGGAACGCGAGCGCGTGGGGCTATCACGCGGAGGCGCGGGGGTGGTTCTGGTCGCGCCAGGCCCGAGGTGAGATTCCGTAGGCGTGTTTGAAAACCTTGCTGAAATGGGTCGCGTCCATGAAGCCCCAGCTCCGTCCTATCGCCGCGATGGTCCGTAGCCGACCGCTCGGGCCGGCCAGCTCTCGCCTGCATTCGGCCAGGCGGCGTGTACGGATCCAGTCTCCGAGGCTGATTCCCGACCGGGACAGCACAGCGTAGAGGTGACGTACGGAGATGTTGTGTGCGGCGGCTATTCGCGCCGCGGACAGATCCTGATCAGCCAGATTCTGCCGGATGTAATGAGTGACGCGCAGGCTGAGGGTCGCCTCCAGCGGTGCCTTGGCCAGGCCGAAGTTACCGTGCTGGGACGTCAGGACGGCACGCAGGAGTTCGACGCTGGGCTCCACGGCGGCGTCGGCGTGCCCGCCCTGGTGCAGCTCGCCGTCGACGACGAGCTGATGGAAGTAGGTGGAGGCGAGGCGCGCCAGCGGGTTGTCGGATCCCAAGGTGACTGAGGTGGTGTCTCGTATCATCCAGTCGGGGAGCGCGAGTGCCGCGCGGGGGAACCGCACGAAGTGGTGGTCGACTCCCTCGTCAAAGCTGAGGGTGTAGGGAGCGATCGACTCGTACACGGCGAATTCCCCCGGCCCCAGTGTGCACTCGCGACCGTTCTGCGCCACGAGGCTGGTGCCCGTCACCTGCAGGCCGAGGAAGACGGCCGGTTCCTCGTCCACCTGGGCCAGCCGCTGCGTCCGATGGACGGTGACCGCGGTCGCCCGCGCCGAACAGATCCTGACGGGACCGATGGCGCTGAGACCCATGCGGACGGCGATGTCCTCAGCCGGAGGCCGGTGGTCGATGTCGACCGCGACCACGGAGTCCCACACCGCGTGCCGGATCGCCTCCTCCCGGTCGTGCGGCGGTATGAACGCCGTGTCCAGGACGGGACTCATGAGGCAGGCCGTCGTCCACGTCGCCCATGCAGGCGGTCCGCGGGTTCCGCCACACGCACCCCCTCGACAAGTTCGGTCCCGACTCTGATGAGTTTGCCCGCCGGGCAATGGCTGCTGCCCGGCAGGCGCAGGCTCTCGCGTGATGCGGCATCGACTGAGGCGGTGCATCACAGACAAAGTTCTCTGCACGGACGGCAAAGTCCGAAACCCACGATAACCCTATGGTTCACGGCGAGGCCGTCGCCGAGGCGACATCACCGACAGAAGGACTGCACCGTGCAACGAGTATCCATGACGCTCCGCATGCGGATCGGATTGTTGGGAGCTTTGGCTCTCCTGTTCTCCGCCGGCCTGGTGGCCAGCCCGATGGCGGCTGCGCCGGCCCACGCCGCTTACGGTCCGTGCAACACGACGGTGCATCGCACCGATGGACTGGCCGTCAACAACTACTACGTGGTTCCCGCGCGTACCGGCAACGGTCTCAGCTGTTACATGCAGTGGCAGACGGGCAGCTCCAATGCGGTGGAGGCGCTGCAGCGGGCCATCCTTCGCTGCTACGGCAGTACCCCTGCGGCCCAACGCATCCGCGACACCGGAGGGGCAGACGGCGCCTATGGCACCGGCACGG
Organism: Catellatospora sp. NPDC049133; assembly: GCF_040648455.1. NCBI lineage: Bacteria > Bacillati > Actinomycetota > Actinomycetes > Micromonosporales > Micromonosporaceae > Catellatospora > Catellatospora sp. NPDC049133. The sequence continues at coordinate 245,749 of NZ_JBEZDT010000009.1, read as the reverse complement.
TCGATGCCGTTCGGTGGCTTCAGGCAAACCGCCTCGGCGTGAGCGCCGACGGCGTGTACGGGCCGGCGACCCGTCAGGCGATGGAGTGGCCGGACTACTGGCGTGATCCCCGAAACGGTGAGGTCGAATTCATCGACTGCTACAACCCACCGTTCTAGTCTCGCAACGTACGCCGACGCCGACTTCCGCACGGAGGTCGGCGTCGGCGTCCTTCGGCATCTAGGACCGTTGTGTCGCCACTTGATCTGCGGAATGGGTGTCGGGAGCGGAGCGTAGGTTCGTCTCCGAGGGCAGCGTGGCGGAGTCCGGTCGGGTCACTGCGAGGCGGGGCGTCGCCAGGGCAGGCGTGGACGCATCCAGCAGGATGCGTCCGATCACGATGGCGGGCATGGCCCGCGCCATGCCGAGGTCGTCTTGATGCTGGACATGACCCGCTCCTTCCCGCCCTGGCCGGGCAGGCTGGGCGCTGCCGGTCCGGCCCGGCCGCCCGGGGCGCGGCCCAGCATCGCCAGCACGAGAGCCGGCTTGGTCGCGAACACCGCTGGTGAGGGCACCGCGGCCTCGGCCCGGCGCGCCGTGTCGTCGCACCAGCCCTGCGGTCGGTATCGCTCCCAGTCGATCAGCGTGCGCCCGTGCTGGGACGTATACGCCATTAACACGCCGAGCTGGCAGTTCTTCGTCCGCACGATGGTGCCGGAGTACTGGCGCTGGACCCCGGCGGACTTGTCGCCCCTTTTCGGCGAACCCGGTTTCGCCGATGACGAACCCCGGCTGATCAGCGCCTCGCTCACACTTTCGAGTCACGCACTACGTCGCGAACGCCGCCCAATGCTCGCTGGCAACCACTCCCGCAATCCCCGCACGGGAGATGAACAACTCGATATCGCCGCCCAGGACGCCGCGCAGGTGCTCGGCGGTCGGCCAGTCGCCGTAGGTGACCACCAGACAGGTTCGCCTTTGCTGGCCAGCGCGTGGTGCCGCTGCTCTACGAAGCGCCTCGTTCAGCGCGTCATCCCCGAATCCATAGCCAGCGATCAACCAATGAGTCGAGTTGACCAGCTCCGCCTCGAAAATGTTATAAGCGAGTCGGAAGGGATGCTCCCCGATGCGGCGCGTCTTTGAAGTCTGGTTCGTCAGAACAACGACCGGTGACCATGTCGATTCGCCACTACGCCACGCGCGCCAATAGTCGACGCTTTCCAGATCGCGGATTCTGAAGCTGAGCAGTTGGCCGCGGTCATGTAGCCAGCCAAGTGATCCGTGGAGATTAAGAATCCGGTACTGGCCTGGTTGGTTGTCGTAACTACGTAGCGGCTGACCCTTTAGCAGAGGGCCACCCTCGACCACCGCGACATACCTAGCGTCATAACCTTCCGCCATGTCGGACTTAGAGACATCATCAGGAAGCGCAGAAAATAACAGCCCGTCATAGTTCAGTGTCGCGATGGAGGTCCTCCCGGGCGAAGCGTCAACCACCGCTCGGAGGAAATCCCTCAGCACCTCATGGTCAGTGGCGTCTGCATCGCCCTCAGTCTGCTTGCTGCGTTCGGCCACGACTTCGAGTACATGTCCGACACCCCGCTGGTATAGCGCCGCCATGAAGTCGGTGACCATGCCGAGACCCCGCGTCACCTCGGACGGCCCTAGCCTGCCAGCAAGACCGACTAGCTCGTGGAGGTGCATGAGCGCGCCGCCGACCACATCCAGCGGACCAAGTAGGTCCTCCAGGCCGTCCGTCGCCGCTGGATCGACATCTGTAGCCAGCCGGTACAGCGCGCTACCGGCGTCGCTGCCGGCGCCCTCTTCCCGAAATCGCTTCAGCACAGTTCCGAGAATTGCGGGACACGCAAGTTCCCTGTTGTAGGCGATGGAGAACCCGTTGCCAATCAAGACCGTCTTACTCATCAGCCTCCGTCCGCCCGCGGTACCCACCCGTGACCGTCTAACGGCACGGAGTCGCAGGCGATACGTATCGAAGAGCACGACCATCACCAGGCGCCCACCTGTCCGCCCTGCGTACAGATGCTGGCCGCGGCTCCCGCCATAGAGTTGGCATCCAGGCGGATGCAGGCCGGCCACGTGAAGCCGGCTCAACTTGGCGTCCACATGTCGCACTACAAACTTCGACTGCACCACCTCAAAGAGATCGTCGGAGTACCTTGGTGCCAGTTTGATGTGGACACCGTGGTCGAGCAGGACTTGCCGCTCGGCTGCAGGCTCGCCGCCGGCTGGCGGCTGATCTTGTCGACGGGCGACAATGCACCCGCTCCGAGCCGCTCCAGATGCGTGGGTGGTACGTTTCGACGTGACATCGATCCGCTTCGCCATCGCCGTCGCCGGCACTTCGACCTTGCACGACCGACGTCGATAACCGGGCCATCCTGAAGCATCGCCGAACGCCGCTGCGAATGATGTCTCGTCAGCTCGCAGAGCACCCTCGGGCCAGGGGCGGATGAGCACGGCCGGTGTCCACTACAACATTTGGGGTATTCGACGATGATCATCGAGAAGCTCTCGCACCTGGCGCAGTATGTTGACAATCCTGGCACCGAACGTATGGTCTTCCGCGGTCAAGCCGACGCGAACTGGGGATTGGTGCCGTCGATATACCGCGGAGTTGATCCGGCCTGCACGGAGGACTGGGGGCAATTCATCGCCGACAGCGAGCGCGACCTATTCAGGGAGTTCAGCGACAAGTCATTACCACACCGATCCAGCCAATCCGCCTGGGACATCCTGATACTCGCCCAACATTACGGAAGTCCTACTCGCTTGATCGATTGGACTACCAACGCCTATACAGCGCTCTACTTTGCGGCCATTTCATCGCCTTCTACGGATGGCGCCGTCTGGTGTGCGACGCCGTCACGGCTTCCTATGCCACCCTGGATCGGACGCATCCACGATGGCCTCGGGTATCGCAAGGAGCGCCTGGCGCAGTTCGTCGGCGAGTTGGACCTGCCATTCCGCCTGGCTGTAAGCAAGCCAGTCCTTCCGCCCGGCGTCACTCCTTCAGCGCGACCCCGTTTTGATCAAAGTGGAATTCCTGACCTCTCAGGTATCCTGGCGTTTCTGGCGGCCGACAACAGCAATACGCGAATTGCTGCGCAGACCGGGCTTTTCTCGGTCTACTTCGGCGAGGCGAGAGATGAAGTGGTCGTGGATCACGAGGATTATATACGGGCCGTTGAGTCCCGCACTGGGACGAGGATGTTGGAAAAGCTTGTTGTGCCGAGCGCCGCCAAACCCGATCTGCTAGACAGCCTGGAGCGGACCGGCATCGACGCGCGCACAATCTTCCCCGATCTCGAAGGCTTGGGTCAGTATCTGAGCAGGCGGCAGCGAAGCTTCGTCAAAGAGATCAAGTGATCCTCGAGGCACCGAAGCATACCGCTGCCATCTCGTGCGCGCCGCGTTGTCTTCCCTGAGTGGACCGCGTTCGGACCGACCGACGTGCGATCCACCGAGGCGCCGTCGGGTGGCGAGCCAAGGTCCATCTCGACCTGGCCAGAGCGGCTCAGCGGCGTACGCGCGGAAGGCCTGGGCGATCGTCACCCCGCGCACCGCACGGTCTTGCGCGGTCACCGGATCGCCCGCCCACACCTCGCCTGCTCCAGCACCCACAGAAAGGCACCTTGGCGAACCGCCCGGCGAAGGTCTTTCTCCAACGCGGCTCACCCATCATGCGCTGGAACGTGATGCCCGGGATACGGCCGAACACAGGCTGCAGAATCAGCCAAGGACCGACACACCACCGCTCGCCGATGACCGCTCCGTTGACACCGACGCAGGCCGTTCGCGCTTTGCGCGATGCGTTTCGGCTGTGCGTCGGCGTCTGATGGCAGGCCAGGCGGTTCGGGCGGAAGCGGGTGATGTTGTCGCCGATGCACAAGCTGGCGACACGCGCCGCCGACACGCGTCAGGCACCTCATGACCGCGACGTGTGGATGAAGAGTGAACGCCGATCACGGTGAACGGTCAGCCACCTCGACCGCACCGCATGACGCCGACGCCGCCGACACCCCTGACGTGCAGGCCATGCACCCGCACATGCCGTTCGAGCGCACGGGCGGCCCCGTCCGGATTCCGGGGCCGCCTGATGTATCTGAGGCCGCTCCCACGCCCCTTGGACGGTGAATCGGGAAGCGATCCGAACTCACCGATCGGGACGGAGGCAGCACCATGCCGAGCAGCGCAGGGTTCGCAGACCACGGGGCTCCGCAAGGCTGCGCCGCCCTCCCGGACCGCCGGTCCGCCGCGACCGCAGGCAACTGACGTGTCGACCGTCGAGTTGCTGCCTGCGGTCGTCGCGTTCGCCCGGGATCGCCTCACCCGCCTGCTCGCCCACACCGCCGGCGGGCTGCTGGACACGGTCGCGCCGGGTGCCGCCGCCACACCGGCACTGCTGTCCGAAGTGGACGAGGATCTGGCCGCGGCCCGCGCCGAACTCGCCGCTGCCGGTGGCGAACCTGCCGAGTCGGTACACCACCTCGCCGCCGCGCTGGGTCACGCGGCCGCCGCCTGCCGCCGCATTGCCGTAGCCATACCGCAGGCAGGCACCGCCGAGCAGTTGTTGGCGGCCGCCGTACGCCACGCCGTGGGCGACTGCGGCGGCCTGGCGGCGCAGTTCGGGCTCGGCGCGGCGTGGCAGTGGACGGTGTCCGGGACGGTGCTCGCCGCCTCCGCCCACGCCGACAGCACCGTCGACCTGGGCCCCGTCGCGCTGCACCGCCCCGAACTCACCGTCCGCTTCGACTGGGCCGCCCCGGCGCTGTCGGTGCGGCTTTCCGCCGACGCGGTGCTGAGGCTGGCGGCCGACCCGCTGATCGCAGCGCTCGCCGCCGGCGGTGCCGACGCCGCCACCCGGCTGACCGTCGCCGTCGGCAACGAACACGGGGTCACCGTCGGCGAGGGCACGGACCAGCGGCTACGCCTGCCGGCGGCCGTTGACGGCAGCGCGGTCGCGCTCCGTGACCTGACTCTGGCCGTGCCCGACCGGGACATCGAGCTCACCGCCGAACTCGCCGGCACGCTCGGGCCTGTCGCCGTCACTGTCCTGGGGGCCGGTGCGGTGCTGGCCGTGGATCCGACGGCCGCCGCCCCGCTGACCGCGGCGACCCGCCTGCCCGACGGGGCCGGACTCGCGGTGAACGCGGCAGTGCTCCGCGGCGGTGGGCACCTGGCCCGCCACGACAGCGGCTACCGCGGCACCCTCGCATTGTCCATCGGGCCGGTGCAGGTCACCGCCGTCGGCCTGATCGGCACCGAGCCCGGGTTCTCGCTGGTGCTGCTGTTCTCCTCCGAGTTCGCCGCACCGGTCCAGGTCGGCTTCGGGTTCACCCTCGACGCTGTCGGGGGTCTGCTCGCCGTCGCGCGCACCGTCTCCTCCGAAGCGATGATCGCCGGTATCCACGACGGCACCGCCGACGCGCTGCTGTTCCCCGACGACCTCGACCGCGTCGACACCGCGCTGCTGGAGCGGGTCTTCCCGGCCCGTGTCGGCGCGGTGGCCGTCGGCCCGGCGTTCCAGCTCGGCTGGGGCACCCCGGTCTCGTTCCTCACCGCGAAGGTCGGCATCGTCGTCGCGCTGCCCGCGCCGAAGCTGATGCTGCTGGGAGCACTCCGCGTGGCGGTGCCCAGCCCGGCACTGCCCATCGTGGACCTGCGCGCCGCCGTGTACGGGGAGATCACACCCGAGCGCGCGCTGGTCCTGGTCTCCCTCGCCGGGTCCCGGCTGGCCGGCTTCGGCCTGTCCGGCGACCTCGGCATGCTGTTCTCCTACGGCGCGCAGCCCCGGTTCGCGATCTCCGCCGGCGGCTTCCACCCCGGTTACCCGGCCCCGCCGGAGCTGTCGGGCATGCGGCGGCTGGCCGTGGACATCTCCCCACCGGCGCTGCTGTCACTGCGCGCCGAGGCGTACGTCGCGCTGACCGGCAACGCGTTCATGCTCGGCGCGCGGGTCGAGGCGACGATCGACTTCGAAGTCGCGGCCGCGCACGGGCACCTGTCGTTCGACGCGCTCGTGCAGTGGGCTCCGTTCCACTTCGAGGTCGACATCCGGGCCGGCATCGCGGTCAGCGTGCTGGGGGAGACCTTCGCCGGGATCGCGCTGTCCCTGCACCTGCAGGGTCCGGGAAGGTGGATCGCGCACGGCACAGCCACCCTCGAACTGGCGTTCCTGCCCGACATCGACCTGGAGGTCGGGCCGCTGGTATGGGGCGCCAAACCCGACGAACTGCCGGGCTTCGCCTCGCCTTTGCAGGTGCTGCGCGACGAACTCGCCGACCCCGCGTCATGGCAGGTGCTGCCCCCGACCACCGCGAAGGACCTGGTGGTGCTGCGCGACACCGCCCCCGGCGCGGACGCCGTGTTCGCGCACCCGCTCGGCGGCGTCGGGGTCCGGCAGCGCGCCGTCCCGCTGGACGTGCCCATCGCGCACCTAGGCGGCCGCCCCGTCCGCGAGCACCTGCTCGCCCTCGGCGAGCCCGTCGTCGGCGGGATGCGCCCGCAGCAGGTCGCGGCGGTCACCGAACTGTTCGCGCCGGGCCTGTACCTGGCACTGACGGAGGACCAGAAGCTGTCCACCCCGGCGTACGCCCGCTACCGGTGCGGCAGCACGGCCGAGGGTTTCCACGCCGCACCCCATGGACCAGTGCGGCACACCGAGTACCGCTGGGAGACCGTCTACCCGCACCGGGCCGACCTCGCCGCGTTGCGCCACGACGGCGCGCACGTCCACCCGCCGGCCGCCCAGGTGCTGGCCGCCGGTCCGGCCGGGCGCCGCCGTGTCGCGGCCGACCCCTACCAGGTGGCGGGCCGCCCGCTGCGGCTCCAGGAGGATGTGCGATGACCGGCCCGTTCAGCCCCGACGACGTCGCTTTGGCGTCCTACACGTTCCTGTCGCACGTCCGCACCGGCCTGGCCGCCGCCGCGGGCGACCCGGCGGCCGGTGCGCTGCGCACCACCGTGCAGGTCAGTGTGCCGGTCCTCGCCGACGGCGCTGCCGCAGGCGAGGTGTCGCGCCGGCTGGAGCTGTACGGGCCCGGTGACGTGCTCGCCATCGACGAGCGCCAGGTGCTGCGCCGCTATCCGGCCGCGGGCGCGGTCGGCGTAGAGCCGAACTACCTCGCCCACGTCGAGTTCGACCGCCCCGACCTGCCGTGGCTGTTCACCCCGCGCGCGCCCGAGGCGGCCGGGACCCGGCTGGCCCCGTGGCTGGCCCTGGTCGTGCTGGAGGACGGCCGCTACCGGCCGCAGCCGTCACGCCCCGGTTTCGTGCCTGTCGTGCGTGCCCGTCTGTCGGAGCTGCAGCCCCTGGACGGGGCTTGGGCGTTCGCGCACGGGCAGGTCCTCGGCCCGCCCGATAGCGGGCCGTCGCTCGCCGACCGCCTGACCGAGGCGTACCGGCCTGTCAACCTGTCCCGGCTGATGTGCCCGCGACGGCTGCGCCCCGGCCGCGGCCACCTCGCGTGTGTGGTGCCCGCGACCGACGCGGGCGCACGAGCCGCGCTCGGGCAGCAGCAGAAGCCGGGGTGGAGCCTCGGGCCCGCATGGACTCGCCGTCCGGGCGACGACGACCAGGAGACCGACCTGCCCGTGCTGCACTCATGGTGGTTCAGCACCGGCGCGGAGGGCGACTTCGAGGCGCTCGCGGCCCGGCTGCGCCCGCTGCGCGCCGCATGGCAGATCGAACGGCTGGTCGACACCTCCCGGCCGTGGCTGGACGCGGAGGTGGCCGCGGGACGGCGGCAACCCGTCGCGGGGCCGCTGATCGCCCCGTGGGGCAGCGCGGCCGCCGAAGGTTGGCCGGCGGCGGTGACCGGGCAGCTGCGGGCCAGGCTCAACCTGCCCGCCGACCATGCCGACCGTGCCCCGTCGCCGGACGACCCGCCGCTGCCGCTGGTCGGCCCGCCGATCTACGGCGGCGCGCACACCGGCCGCCGCCGTATCAGCCCTGACGACGGCGACTGGCTGGCCGAACTCAACCTGCGGCCGGACCACCGCATCGCGGCCGGGCTCGGCGGCCGGGTCGTCCAGCACGACCAGGAAGCGCTCATGCAGGCGGCCTGGACCCAGCTCGGCGACCTTGCCGGAGTCAACGCGATGCTGCGCCACGCACAGCTGGCCCGCTTCACCGGCGCCTCCGTGTACCGCCGCCATCTGGACCCGCTGCCGCTGGGTGAGCTGCTCCAGGTGACCCGCCCGGTGCACGGCGAGGTGAGCGCCGACGCCGTCGACGACCGGACGCTGCGTGAGTCCGTGGCGGCCTCGTCCCTGCCGGACGCGGTGTCCACCACCGTGTTCCGCCGGGTGACCAGCCGGTACGGGGCAGAGCTCGCGCTGACCGAGGAGCAGCTGCAACGGGGTTTCCAGCGGCCGTACGACGACGGGTGGCTCAGCCGGGTCAGCCCGGCAGCGGCGGCCGCCATCAGCCCCGCGGCCGTGCAGCAGGCCACCGGGCAGCCCGGGGCCGGACCCGAAGACCTGCTCGCCCTGGCGCAGGCGGTCGAGCAGACTCCCACGGTGACCGACGCGGTCGTCGCGGCGGTCGCGCTGCCCGCGTCCGAGCCGGAGGTGTACCCGCAGTTCGCGGTCGACGCGTGGGCGGCCCGCCGCAACCTCGACGTGGTGCTGGCCGCGCTGCCCGCCGATCCGGCCGCCGACCCCGACCGGGCCGCCGCGCTGCTCGGCCCGCTCGGCGCGCTGGCCAAGGCCGCCGACGGCGACACCGGCCGGCTGGCCGCGCAGACCCTGCTGAACACCGCCGACCTGCTCGGCCGGGGACCGGAACCGGCCGCGGTGGCGGCCAAGGCGACCGAGCCCGACAGCGGGCTGACACCGCAGACGCTGGCGCAGGCGATCCTCGCCGACAGCGACGTGCTGCCCGCACTGCTCGACACCGCCCAGCTGGCCGCCCTGGCCCGGGTCTGCGTCGACCCGCCGCTGCTAACCCAGGCGGCCAAGGACGACCCGCAGGTGCTGGTGGCCGCCGCGCACGAGGAACTGGATCTGGCGGCGTACGCGGCCGCGGCGGTGGAACTCGCCGGTTCCGGCCGGACCGGCGTCATCGGCGAGGTCGTCGTCGAGATCCCGCAGACCGAGGTGGCCGGGACCGATCTCCCGGTGCCGGTGGGCACCGGCACCGACCTCACCGTGCCGGAGCCGGTTACCGAGCTGATCGAGCGCGAGTTCGACCCGGGCCCGATCCACCTGGTCGACGAGCAGCTGGCCGCCGACGATCCCGGTTTCGCCCCCGACCTCGTCGGCGACCTCGGCGACCTCGGGGGAGTGCCAGGCGGGGAGTTCGGTGGCGATCTCGGCGGTGAACCAGGCGGTGAATTCGGGGGTGACCTGGGCGGCGAACTACCAGGCGGCGAGCTGCCAGGCGGCGTCAAGGTGCCGGGCCGGACCGAGGCCGAAATCCTCGAAGGACTGGGGTTCACCCCCGAGCAGCTCGAACTGCTGGCCGGCGGGCAGCCGCCCGAGGAGCTGCTGGCCGAGCTGGCACTGGGTTGCCTGGACGACGACCAGCTGGCCGAGGCCGCGCGCCTGCACCTGGAGGACCCGGTGCTGGCCGAGCTGCTGCGCCCCGGTCTCGGCGAGCCGGGCGCGGACCTGCTCGCCCACGGCTGCTTCGAGGAGCCGCAGTTCGTACCCGACCAGCGCATCGTGGAGGCGATCCTGGCCTGGCTGGGCCGCGAACGCCTGCCCAGCGGCGAGCTGCCCGACCTGTGCGGCCTCGACGAGGACATGTCCTACTTCATCGACAACTACCTGCGTATCCACCAGCCGCTGCCCACGGTCGCCCCGAGCCCGGAGGCCGTGGCCCGCCTGCGTGCCCTGTTCGCCGACCTGGTGTCGCTGACCTGGCCCGGCACCCCGGTCCGCGACCCGCTGGCCGTCGACCGAGGGCACCTGCTCGCGCAGCTCGATCCCGCGGTGACGGTGCCGCAGCGGGTCCGCGACCGGCTGGGTGAGCTGCCCGACTGGGTGCCGGCGGGCTGGTTCGACGACGGGATGGTGCGGCCGGTGCAGGCCACGCCCGTGTTCGAACGGCCCATGTACCAGGCGCTGCTCGACAGCGACGCGAGCTGGCTGCTGCCGGGGCTGGACCGGGTGCCCGAACCGGACCTGGTGACCGTGGTCGCCTCGAACCCGCGGTTCGTCGAGGCGTTCCTCACCGGGCTCAACCACGAGATGTCTCGTGAGCTGCTCTGGCGCGGCTACCCGGCCGACCCGCGCGGGGTCGGCTTCCGCCGGTTCTGGTCCGCCGACGGCGACGAGCTCACCGCGGGCCCGGCCACCGGCGGGCCGCTGGGCAGCCACCTGACCGGCGGCCTGGACGACATGCTGGTCCTGGTGGTACGCGGTGAGCTGGTCCGCCGCCACCCGGACCTGATGGTGACCGCGCTGCGGTCCGACGGCGTCGACGCCGCGGGCCGGCCCGTGTTCGGCGGCCGCGGCGACGTCGCGGCCGTGGTGTTCGCCGAGCACCGCGTCCCCGACACGCTGCTGGTCGGATTCCGGATCACCGCCGAGCAGGTGCGCGCCGCGGCAGGCGGCCCGCAGCGGTGGTGGTTCCTGCTGGCCGAGCACCCGACGGCGCCCCGGTTCGGCCTCGACGTCAGCGCCGACGCCCCCGACCCGGCGTCGCGCGACGAGCTGGCCTGGAACCACTTCACGCTGGCCGGCGGGGCCTTCCTGCAACCGTCGCCCGATTCCGGTCCGGCCGCGCTGGGCTGGGGCGGCACCGCCGCCGACACCGCGCACCTGCTGCTGCAGGACCCCGTCCGGGCCGTGTTCGACGCCTGGGACCTGATCGCACCCGCCCTGGACAGGAGCTGAGACCCGTGACGCTGCCCGATGCGGTCGACCTGACCGCCCCGTACGCCCGGCCGCTGGTGCTGCTGCCGGTCCGGCTGGAGACGCGCTACACCGCCGACGGCACAGGCCTTCGCGTGCGGGTGTATCCCGACGACCTGCACGTGGACCGGCTCGACCGCGGGCTCGACGACGCCGAGCGGGCCGCCGGGGTCGCGTACTGGCAGCAGGTGCGGGCCGGCACGCCAGTCGAGCAGGCGTACGCGGTGCTGCAGCAGGCGGTGCGCCCGGACCGGGCGGCCTGGGTCGCCACCGCGCTGACCCCGCCGGGCCCCGGCATCGCGCCGGAAACGGCGGATCCGGTCGTCCCCACCCGCCGGCGGCCCGCGCCGGTGGCCCGCGCGCTGCCGGACCGGTTCGTCGGCATGCTCTACCAGGGCCGTGACCTGGTCGGTGTCGGCGGCAGCACCCCGGTGGTGAACCCGCTGGTGATGGGCGCCCGGCCCGATGGCGGCTTCGTGGAGGCGGCGTCCGGTCTGCGGGTGCCCGAAGGTGCCGAGTGGACGGTCGACCACGCGGCCGCGGAGGCCGCCGGGATGGCGTTCACCGTCCCGGTCGACGGGCACAGCGGGCCGTTCCGGCTGCTCGTGTTCGGCGTACGCGGCGACGACGGCCGCGCCGAACTGGAGTCGCTGCTCACCGCGCACCGGGTCACCGGTGGTGTGGAGTTCCTCGCACCCGGCACACCGACCAACAACACCGAACACGACCGCTCCACCTGGCACCACCGCCGGCCCCCGTCACCACCAGCGGAGAACCTGACTGCGCCACCGTCCGACGCGGACGGGCCCCGGCTCAGCGCCGCGCTCGGCATCGACCCGGCGGTGCTCGCCGGACTCGACGGCGCCGACCGGACCGGCGAGCGGCTGGCCCGCGCCGCGCACGTCACGATCTGGCCCGCGTCCTGGGACTCCTACCTCGACACGGCGACCATGCCGACCCCGACCGGGCCGACCCTGGGCGAAGACACCAGGTCCGCGCTGCGCGACACGTTCGAGCGCGACGTACGCGGCGGCGGTCCGCTGCCCGCGCTGCGCATCGGCAACCAGCCCTACGGCGTGCTGCCGGTCGTGGCCACCGGCGGACCGGCCGAGGTCAGCGGGACGATGCCCGGCCTGCAGCGGACCCTGGACAAGGCCCGCGGCACGCTCGCGGCGACCTCCGACGCCCCGACCGCGGCCACGAACCTGCTCGACGTGCTCGGCACCGCCCCGACCATGCTCGGCGTACGGATGCGCGCCGGGCTGCCCGACCTCGACGAACTCATCGCCGCCATGACGATCTACGACCCGCTCGGCGGCGACCTGCCCCAGTACTCCCAGGAGATCGCGTTGCGCGACGCGCTGGCCGCCGAGTACGGGCTCAACTTCGGCCGCCTGGGCTACGTCAGCTTCGGTTCGGTCACCCGGCCGCTGCTGCTGCCGCTGGTCGCCGACGGCGACGACGGCGACCAGCGGTTCGCCCGAAGCCTGGTCGCCGGGCAGGACCGCCGGATCACCACGGTGCTGCAGGCGCTGATCGAGATGGGACACGAGGCCGAGAGCCGGACCCTCCGCCACGCCACCGGCGGCGACCTCCCGGCGGCCGTCGCCGCGCTCGAACCCGCACTGGCCGCCGACGTCGAACACGTCCTGGGCACAGCACAGCCCGACGTGGACCTGCTGCGCTCGGTCGCCGACCGGCTCGCCGCCAGGTTCGGCCACGCCGGGCCGGGCACGCTCGCGCAGTACCAGCCGTTCGCCGCGCTGCGGACCTCGCTGCTGGCCGAGGGCAGGGCCCGCGGCAGCGACGCGCTGCTCGTCGCGGCCCTGCAGGCCTGGTGCCGGGCGCTGTTCCACACGTCACGGTTCGAGCAGGCCCTGCTGGAACTCGTCGCAGCACCACTGGAACAGCGCCGCATCGCTGTCGCGCAAGCCCTGGACTGCTGCTCGCACCGCCTTGACGCGTGGCTGACGTCGCTGTCCACGGTCCGGCTGCGCGGCCTGCGAGCCCGGGCGGCCACGGGACTGACCCTGGGCGCCTACGGCTGGGTCGACGAACTGCCCGGCCCGGGCGCCCCCCGGCCGCCGCGCGGCGGGTATGTGCACGCGCCCAGCCTGGCCCAGGCCGCCACCGCCGGGGTGCTGCGCAGCGCGAACCTCGCCCACCGAGGGCAGGCCTTCGCCGTCGACCTGTCCGGTGAACGGATCCGGACCGGGCTGCAACTGCTCGACGGCGTCCGGCAGGGCCAGCCGCTGGGCGCGGTGCTCGGCTACCGGGTCGAGCGGGCGCTGCACGAGGGCGGGCTCGGCCGGTTCGTACTGTCGCTGCGCGGCGCCGCCCCACTCGCAGCCGACACCCCCGACGGCGCTAGGGCATCGGACGCGGTGACCCGCGCCGGCATCCTCGACGGCGTACGCCTGCTCGACCTGTCCCGCGACCAGGTCCGCGCCGCACTGATGCGCACACCCGACAACCCGTACCTCACCGAGCCGTGGACGGTGTCCGACGACGAGCTCGCGCGCGTCGCGGCGGTCCTCGACGACGCGGCCGCCGCGCACGACGCCGCCGCGGACCTGATGCTGGCCGAAAGCGTGCACCAGATGGTGTCCGGCGGCACCGCCCGCGCCGCGGCGAACCTCGACGCCGCCGCCGGCGCCGACGTGCCGCCGCCCGAGCCGGAGTTCGCCCGCACCCCGACCCTCGGGGTCGCGCTGACCCACCGGCTGCTCGTGCTGGCCGGCGGCCCCGCGACCGCATCGGAGACGGGTTGGGCGTCGGAGGGCCCGCTCGCGGCCGCGGAGCCGTGGCTGGAGCGCTGGCTGCGGACCAGACTCGGCCCGGCGACCGGGATCGAGGTCGCCCCCGGGGTCGGTCTGGAGCAGGCGGGACTGTCCGCATCAGATCTGGTCTACGCGTCCGGTGACCCCGCGCGGCTGCACCGGCTGCTGCGGGCGGCGCGGCCCGACCTCGGCGACACCCTGCGGACCGCGCTGTCGGGCGACGGACCTCGGACTGCGGCTGCACCCGCGCGGGCACCAGGTGCACAACGGCCCGAGGCCGACACGGCATGGGCTGGTCCGCTGCGGCGGCTCGTCGCACGGGCCGATTCGCTGCGGCGGCTGCTGGTCGCGTCCCGGCCGCTGCAACCGCTGGACCTGGCCGCTTCCGGCGCAGACGCGTCGCATACCGTCGACACCGCTGACCTCTCGGCCCGGATCAACGCCGCGCTGGCCACACTGCGGGCCGCCGCCGACGACAACCAGGACGACGGCGAGCCGCCGGCCCTGACGCTGGCCAGGTTCGGCATAGACCCAGCCGACCTGCCCGCGGCCAAGGCGGTCGCGCAGCGCCGAGCCCAAAAGGCCGAGCAGCTGCGCCCCGACTGGCCCGCCGTCGCCCAGTCGATCTTCGGAGCCGACTTCCGGCTGCTGCCCCGCCTCGTGCCACGGATGCCGCTCGGCGTCGGCGACCCGTTCGCCCGGCGGCTCGGCGCGGTCGCCGCGGACCGCTCGCAACTCGGCCGGTTCCTGCACGACGCCGCCACGGTACGCACGGCCGTGGCCCGCCACACCGACACGCTCCTGCACGCCGACGCGGCCGCCACCGCGTACCGGCTGCGGGTCGCCCAGTTCGGCGGCGCGGCCGCAGGGCAGCACCGGGCCGCCGACGCCGCGCACTGGCTCGGCCTGCCCTTCGGCGACGGCAGCCCACCGCCCGACAAACCCGCCACCTGCCTGGTCGTCGACGCCGACGACGAGGTCACCGAAGGCGCGGCGGTCGCGGGACTGCTCGTCGATGAATGGGTGGAGGTCGTGCCCCGCCGCCGCGCCGACGGCCGGCAACTGCTGACCAGCGGCGTCGCCGTACACGCCGACGCGCCCGCCGCCCGCGCCCCACAGGCGATCCTGCTCGCGGTGCCGCCGACCGACACCGACTGGACCGCCGACCTGCTGGCCGCCACCCTCACCCAGACCCTCGACCTGGCCCGGTTGCGCGCCACCACCCTGGAGTTCAGCTCCTGGCTCGGCCGGGTCCTGCCCGCGCTGATGTTCCCGGCCTTCTCCCTGGCCGGCGAACGGGTCCTGGACTTCAAACAGCTCGCCGCACAGCCCCTGGACAACCCCGTCCCCTTCGTCGGCGACTGAGGAGCCTGCGCCATGAACGAAGCCTTCGGCGCCCGCGTCAACCCGGTGCCCGAACAGTTCGCCGAGGTCTTCCTCAGCGACTCGCCCGCCTGGACCAGGCTCGAACCGCAGTCGGTGTCCGGCGACCCCGCGCCCGGGCTGCAGGCCCGCGTGCACGACCCGGCATGGCTGCTGGCCCGGCAGTGGCAGCTCGGCGAGTTCCGCGGCGAGGACGCGGGCAGCCCCGTGTCGGTCCAGGTCACCTGGACCTCGAACCGGGTCGACGGCTGGCGTCCACCCGGCGAACCGCACTTGCGGCCACTGGAACCAGACGACCTGCTCGAAGCCGCCGTCGAAAGCGAACCCCGCACCGAACCCGGGATGCGGCGGCGCTTCAGCGCAGGCGCGCAGTTCCTGACCGCGCTCGCCGACGCCGGGTTCGCCGACCCTGCCCTGGCGGCCGACGTACTGGCCGCCTGCGCCATGGCCGCGCCCGGCGCGGACCCGTTCGACGAGCCGGCCACGCAGCTGTGGGAGCTGTTCGGCGACCGGATACCCGATGCCGAACGCATCGCCACGGCCCTCGACGCCACTGCGCCGTGGCTGCCCGCCGGGGCGCGCGACGCCGCCGCCGAATGGCTGCGCTGGTACCGCGGCGCCGACGAGCCCGACTGCTGGGTCAGCCCTCGCCTGGAGTACGTCTTCGACCTGGCCGCAGGCCCGCACCTGCTCACCGCACCGGCATTTCCCGGCGGGCGTGCCGACTGGTACCACTTCACCCACGTCGCCTCCACCCCTGGCACCGGCGGCACGACGACGACCGCCCGGCCGGTGTGGGCCACCCCGCTGCGCTTCGCCGGGATGCCCGCCGACCGCTACTGGCAGTTCGAGGACGGGCGGATCAACCTCGGCGCGCTGGAAGCCAGACCCCACGACCTGGCCCGGCTCGCACTGGCCGAGTTCGCGCTCGTGTACAGCCAGGACTGGCTCGTCGTGCCCGTCGAGGTGCCCTTCGGGTCGCTGACAGTCATCGACCGGCTCGCCTACACCACCACCTTCGGCGACGAGTACGAGGTGGACCGCGCCGACGAGGGCGGCCGGTTCCAGCTGTTCGAAGTCGACGGACTGCCCGGCCTGCTGGTGCCGCCCGCCGCGCCGTCGGTGCTGGACGGCCCGGCCCTGGAAGAGGTCGGCTACCTGCGCGATGAGGTCGCGAACCTGGCCTGGGCCGTGGAACGCACCGTCCGCGGCCCGAGCGGCCAGCCCCGCAACCGCGCCGACGAACCCCCGCCACCGCCGCCCGCGCCGGGCGGCGAACCGGACGCCGAACTGGACTACCTGCTGCAGACACCGGTGCCCGGCAACTGGATCCCGCTCGTGCCGGTACGCCGCACCGACGGTTCCCTGGAACTGCGCAAGGGCGCCCTCAGCAGCGCGCCGGCCGAACCGCACGGGGTGCTGCTGCGGCCCGGGCAGCCGCTCACCCTGCACGACGAGGAGATCCCGCGCGAAGGCGTCACCGTCCGGCGGGTGCCCGTGCTGGCCCGCCGCGCCGACGGCCGCTACGCCCGCTGGATCGCCCGCCGCGTCGGCGTCGGCCGGGGCGAAGGCGCCAGCCGCCTCGCCTTCGACACCGCCACCGTCCGCGACACACCCACACCCTGACCCGCCCACCCTGAGGAGCACAGACATGGCAGAGCTGCGCGCACCCCGGTTCTTCGGCGACGAAGCGCTGACGCGCTGCCTGGACGGCCACCGCATCTTCGACGGCAGCGGCGACCCGCCGGACACCGTGAAACGGATCCAGCAGGCTTTGACCGACCTCGGCTACGTCGTCGACGTCGACGGCGATTTCGGGCCTGCCACCGGAGCGGCCGTCACCCGGTACAAGACCGACCTCGGCCTGGACCAGGTCGACCCCGTCGTCGGACGCAACACGGCCGAGGCGCATCGCCGCATTCCGGGCAGTCGCCGCCGGCACCCCCGGCCCGGCCACCATCCGCCCGTACGACGTGCTCGCCGCCGTCGGGCGCACCGTGCCGCCGCTGCTGCCACCGCCCCTGCTGCCCGTGCTGCCCAAGCTGCTCGACTTCGCCTGGGACACCGCCGAAGACCCGGTCGGCTGACCGGTCCACCCACCCCCGCCACACGAAGGAGAACGCCATGAGATGGGGCCTCACCGCCGCGGTCGGCCTGACCGACGCCGGAACCCAGAGTCCGAACCACGCCACCGACCAGCAGCAGATCGGCGAACTGCTCGATGCCGTCGGCCTGCCCGCCGGCGGCACCTCGCTCAGCCTGCTGCCGCCGATCGAGGACGGCACCGCCTCGCGCGAACTGTGCGCGGCGATCCGCGGCTTCCAGGAGATCCAGGGCCTGACCGCCGACTCCCGGGTCGATGTCGGCGGAGCGACCTGGCGACGCCTGGTCGGGCTGGTGGCACCAGGGGAGGAGCCGCCCGGCCGGGTGCCGCTGCTGCTGTCTGCCGCCGACCTCGAGGTGCTGGAGCTGCCTCGGCAGGCCAGTGGGCTGCCCGCGCTGACCTACACGGTCCGGGGCAAGCCGGTCGCCGTGTTCATCGGCCCCGGTGTACGCGTCGAACTGTCGGTCACCGGCCCGCTGAAGGTCGACTGGTCCGGGGCGTACCCGCTCGCCTGCGAGATCGCACCCGACCTGGCCGCGCTGGAGGCGGCCGTCGCCTCCGGCGTCGCGCGCACCATCGGCGGTGTCGCGCTGGACCAGCTCTGCTCGCGGTTGAAGATCGAGTCCCGGGCCGCGATCGGTGCCATGTTCGCCGCCGTGTCGGTGCGGGTCGGCCTGGACGGCACGGTTCAGCTCGGCGGCAGCATCGGCGACGAGCAGGGCTTCACCAGCATCGCCTTCGACGAGGCGGAGCGAGCGGTGATCTACACGATGACCCGCAGGGTGCTGCGGACCCACCCGGTCACCGGGGGAGCGGTGCAGATCTCCGGTGACCTCGCGATCGAACTGAAGATCATCACGCAGGACGGCAGTGAGGCCAGCGTGGTCGCGGCGCTGATCGCGGTCGCCGCGGTGGCCGTGGTGCTGCTGCCGGTCGCCGAGTGGGCCGCGGGCAGCGAATTCGTGTCCGGCCTGGGCACCGGCGTGCGGCAGATCCTCATCCGGCTCCTGCCGGCGACACCCTGAGCGGTGCCGGGCTCCGCCGCGAAACGGCCCCCGGGCCGTGTATCTGCGCGCCGTCCACGGACCCCATACCAGCGTCAGATCCCTCACGAACCGGGAGATCCAGCGATGGCCAGCACATCCGCGCGTCTGCGCCTGTTCGCCGGCGCGACAGCACTCCTTCTCACCCTGACCGCGGCCGACTGCGACGACGGCCAGGGCTTCGGCGGCGGTGACTCCGGCGGCCAGGAACACGTGGCCGCTTCACCGGCCGAGCCGGGCTGCCGCCAGCCCGGCCCGGTCACCAGGGACCTGCTGCCGACCTTCGGCGACGAGCAGACCACCACCATCCACAATCCCTGCCTGCAGTTCGTCGGCCTGATCGCCAACGTCCGCACCGTCATCCCGGCCGAGCAACTGCAGCGCGTCGACGAATTCTCCCAGGGCCTCGGCACGCTCGTCGACCGCGTCGCCAAGGTCGCCGACGCCGTCGAGTGCGGCTACGAAACCGACCGGCTCGCGATCGCGATCTACCAGAGCAACGAATACCGCTACTCCGTCGGCGTGGTCGCGGTCGTCAGCGGCAACCTGCAAGCCCTGGTCGAGGGAGCGGTCTGCTATCTGAGCAAGCAGCTGACCCTGGGCTTCTCCAACGGCTTCCTCAACGGATCCCAGCAGCCGCGGCCGGACTTCTGCTTCGACGCGGTCACCCGCACCCGCCAGGGCCAGCGGTACACCGTGCTGTGGATGGGCTCCACCGACTTCATGTGCATGGACCTCACCGGCCAGCTCAAACCCGGACGGCCCGAGGGCAACGGCGTCACCGCCACCGTCAAGGCCGAACCCAGGGTCATCGTGCGATCCGGGCCGACCACACACGCCGCCATCGTGGGGCGAGCCGACGCCGGCCAGGTCGGCGTCATCGACTGCTACATCGAGGGCCAGCAGGTGTCCGGACGTCGTGGCAGCAGCCGGCTCTGGGACCACACGACCGTCGGGGACGTCACCGGCTACATCGCCGACTCCTGGCTCGACACCGGCGGCGACATCACGCAGAAGGTCCCGCGCTGCGCGATGACCTGAGGACGGCACGCCTATGACGCAACCACGACAGCGCCCGCGTCACAAACCGTGACGCGACGCGCACCCGCCGATCATGTTCCGGCACATAGGATCTGGACGATCGGCGGCAGCCATTGATCACCGTGACGGGCCTGGCCCGTCCTGACGAAGGGACCGGTCGTGAAGGACTGGTACGTGCCCCAGCAGCAGCTGCCGACGACGTTTCCCCAACTCAACCTGGCCGGCGGCGTGGACCTGGACCCGGCCGAAGTGACCTGGGCCAACACCGACGGCGGTGCGCCCACCGTGTACTCCATCTACCTGTTGGCGGTCACCGGCGACCCGCCGCAGCCGCCCGCCGTCGCCGAGCTCGAACAGGCGCTGGCCGGACACGGCTGGTCGCTGTCGGTGTCGAGCGATCGGGTACTTCGACTCGGCACGCAGGACGCCGCCAACCCACCCGACGCGTGGGTCGCCCTGCAGGCGCTCAGAAAGTTCGCCGAAGCCGACGGACTCAGCGGCGCTGCGGCGGAGCTGGTCAAGCGGCTGTCGCTGCACCGGCTGGCCTTCATCGGCATGCCGGCAAAGGAGGGCCACGCCGGTGCGCAGCGGGCGGCAGTCGCCTCGCCGCTGATCCGGCTCAGCCGACGCCCGGTCGACGCCCTGCCCGGCCGCCGCCGACCCGTCGTCGCGATCCTCGACTCGGGCATCGGCCGACACGACTGGATGAACGAAGCCCTCGACGACCAGCCCGACCCGATCCACCTCGACGCCGCCGACCTCGGCTGGCAGGCCCCCGGGACCGTGTCCGCCGAACCGGCCGACTTCGACGGCGCTGACCCACGCACCCACTCCCACGCCGGGCACGGCACCTTCATCGCGGGCCTGATCCGCCAATGCGCCCCGGACGCGCGGCTGCTGTCGATGCATGTCATGCGCGCCGACGGCATCATCGACGAGCAGGTCATCCTGTCCGCCTTGGAATGGCTCGTGGAACGGGTCCGCGGCGCCGAGGCAGACCCGCAGCGGTTCGTCGACGTCGTATGCCTCGCGTTCGGCTACTACGAGCAGACCACCGAGGACAGCCACCACACGATCCAACTGCGCCGCCTGCTGGGCGAGCTCGGCGACATGGGCGTACGGGTCGTGGCGTCGGCCGGCAACCACGCCAGCGACGCCCCGGTCTTCCCGGCCGCCCTGACCGCGCTCGCCCAGCCGGACACGGTGCCGCGCACCGAACTGGTCAGTGTCGGGGCGCTGAACCCCGACCTGTCGCGGGCGGCCTACAGCAACTTCGGCGACTGGGTGATGGTGTGGACGGTCGGCACGGCGCTGGTCAGCGCGATGCCGCTGTTCGGCCACCAGCGGCTGCACCGCGAACCGGCCTCCAACTACCTGGAGGACAACCTGGCCAGCGGCTTCGCCCGGTGGAGCGGCACCTCGTTCGCCGCCGCGGTGACCGCCGGACTGATCGCCGCCGCGATCATGGACGATGACGACGACCAGGTCGCGCCCGACGCGGCACACGGCCGCGCCGGCCGCGCGCTGGACCGGATGCGATGACCTCCACCGGCACCGAACGCCAAGCCCACCTCGCCGACCTGCTCGAACGAGCACGGGCCGGCGAGGCGGGCGCCCTGGACGACATCGTGCGCGAGCTGACCCCGCTGCTGTGGCACGTGACCCGCGCCCAAGGCCTCGACGCGGCCGACGCCGCCGACGCCGTGCAGACCACCTGGCTGGAACTGTTGCGCGCGCTGCACGAGATCCGGTCTCCGCACGCGCTCACCGCGTGGCTGGTGACCGCCGCGAAACGCGAATCGTGGCGGGTGCAACGCCAGCGCCGGCAGACCGTCGC
The DNA here is from genome assembly GCF_040648455.1 of Catellatospora sp. NPDC049133. Classification (NCBI taxonomy): domain Bacteria; kingdom Bacillati; phylum Actinomycetota; class Actinomycetes; order Micromonosporales; family Micromonosporaceae; genus Catellatospora; species Catellatospora sp. NPDC049133. The sequence continues at coordinate 224,698 of NZ_JBEZDT010000009.1, read as the reverse complement.
CGCCGACACCGACGACGAGCAGCCCGACCCGCGGCCCGAGGCCGCCGAGCACCTCATCGCCGACGAACGCCGCCGGCTGCTCTGGAACCACGTACAGGCCCTGCCCGGCCGGTGCCGGGAGCTGCTGCGCATCGTGGCGATGGTCGACCGGCCCGACTACACCCAGGTCGCCGCGGCACTGGGCATGCCGCACGGCAGCATCGGACCCACCCGGGGACGATGCCTGACGAAACTGCGCGACGCCCTGCTCGCCGACCCCCGCTGGAGTAGATGATGAGCGAGTCGCAGCCGCTGGACGCCGCCGATTTCGACCTCCTCGACCAGATCCGCGACCTGCACGAGACCGTCGACCCGATGCCCGCCGACCTCGTCGAGCGGTCCCTGTTCGCGCTCGCGTCCCGCCAACTCGCCGCCGAGATCGCCAGGCTGCAGGCCGAGCAGCCGGTCGCGGCCCGGTCCACCGAACACACCCGCACCCTGACCTTCGAGGCCCACAGCCTGACCATCATGGTCACCCTCACCGAGGCCGGCCGCGGCCGGCTGCGCGTGGACGGCTGGCTCGCCCCGGCCGCGCCGCTGCGGGTCGAGCTGCGCCGCGCCACCGGCTCGCAGATCACCACCGCCGACGAGGCGGGCCGGTTCGCGTTCCCGGAGATCGAACCAGGCCTCGGGCAGTTGCTCGTCTTCCGCGACCACCCGCACGAGCCGTGGATCGTCACCCCGGCCGTCGCACTGTGACCGCCTCCGCCATCCCGGCCGAACCACCAGCCCCGGCGCCGGCCGCAGGCAACGCCTCGGCAGGGGAGGCGGCCGCACTGCATGCCGCGGGAGTCGCCGCCAACGCCGACATGCGCCCCGCCGACGCGGCCGCCTCGCTCAGGCAGGCCCTGTCCGTACTGGACGCCGCAGGCGAGCACCGCAGCGTGCTGCGGGGCCGGATTCTGCTCAGCCTCGCCCTGGCCGAATCCGAGCAGGGACACGTCGACACGGGACTCCAACTGCTCGCCGACGCCGAGCAGCTCCTGCCGCCAGGCCACCGCGGCACCTTGCACGGGCAGCGGGCCATGCTGCTGCGGCGCACCGGCCGCGACGACCAGGCACTGACCTCCTACGGCCACGCACTGGCCGAGCTGAGCGAACACGACGAACCCGAAGAGGTCGCCCGGGTGCTGCTCAACCGGGCAGTGCTGCACATGGCCGCGTCCCGACCGAGCGCCGCCCGCGCCGACCTGCTTCGCTGCGCCGCCATCGCCGACCGGCACGGCTACCCGCGACTGGCCGCGAAATCCGTACACAACCTCGGCTACCTCGACTACCTCGCTGGCGACCTGCCCGCCGCGCTCGGCCGGTACGCCGACGCCGCCCACCGGTACGCCACGATCCTGCCCGGCATGCTGGCCGTGCTCTCCCTCGACCGGGCGCGGGCCCTGCTCGCCGCCGGACTGCACACCGACGCCGACGCCGAACTCGCCGCCGCCCAGCACCGCCTCGCCGACCAGCGACTCAGCCAGGACCACGCCGAGACCCACCTCGCCCGCGCCGACGCCGCGCTGCTCGCCGGACAGCCACAGGCCGCGATCGGCTGGGCCGAAGCCGCCCGAGACCTGTTCCGCCGGCGAGACAACCCACGCTGGACCGCGCGCGCCGACCTGGCCGCCCTACGGGCCACGTTCGAGGCCTCGGCCGACCCGGCCGGCCTCGCCCAGCACGCGGTCGCACTGCGCGAGCACCTCGCCGCCCTGCCGCTGCCCGAGGACGCCCGCCTCGCCGGGCTGCTTGCCGCCCGCGCCTACGCGGCCGCAGGCGACCTGGACCGCGCCGCCGGCCAGCTCGCCACCTGCACACCCCGGCGGCTGGACCGCCTCGACACGCGCCTGCTGTGGCACCTGGCCCGCGCCGACACCGCACCCGCCCGCACCGCCGCCCGGCACCTGACCGCGGGCCTTTCCGCCCTGCACCGGGCCAGAGAACAACTCGGCGTGCCCGACCTGCGCACCGGCGTCGCCGTCCACGGCCGGGAACTGGCCCACCGGGGCCTGCGCGCGGCCCTGCACACCGGCCGCCCCGCCGACATCTTCCGCTGGGCCGAACGCGCCCGCGCTCAGGCGCTGCTGCTGCCGCCGGTGCGCCCACCCGACGACCCGCGGGCCGCGGCCGCGCTCGCCGAGCTGCGCGGCGTACGCCAGAGCATGCGCGACCGGGAACTCGCCGGACACCCCCTCGGCAACCTGCCCGCCCGCGCCGACGCCCTCCAACGTGTCCTGCGCGAACACGCCTGGGCCACCGCCGCGGACGGGCACAGCGTCGCCCCGCCCGTGTCCCTGTCCGGCGTCCGCGCGTTGCTCGGAACCGCCGCGATGGTGTCCTACCTGCCCGGCGAGCGGCTGCGGGCCCTGGTCGTCACCTCCCGCACCGCCCGGGTCGTGGATCTCGCCCCACCCGGCCAGGCGACCGAGGCTCTGCTGCGCCTGCGCGCCGACCTCGACGCCCAGGCCGGGCGGGCGCTGCCGGACCGCCTCGCCACGGCCCTGGCCGCGGCGACCGCCCGCGACAGCGCCGCCCTGGCCGCCGCGGTGCTGGACCCGCTGCTGCCGCTGCTCGGTGACGCCGAGGTGATCGTCGTCCCCACGGGAGCCCTGATGGCGGTGCCGTGGTCGGTGCTGCCGGGCCTGGCCGGCCGACCGGTGACCGTGGCACCGTCGGCGACGGCGTGGGCGGCGGCCCGCGCCCGCTCCGCTCGCGCCGGACCGGTCGCGCTGGTCTGCGGGCCCGGCAACGAGCGCGGCGAACCGGAGGTCGCCGAGATCGCGGCCCGCTACCCGGGGGCGAGGGTGCTCGTCGGCGGCCGGGCCACCGCCGAGGCGACGCTCGCGGCCGCCGACGGCGCCTCGCTGGTCCACATCGCCGCGCACGGCCACCACGACACCGACAACCCGCTGTTCTCCCGCCTCGACCTGGCCGACGGCCCGCTGTTCGGCTACGACCTGCAGCGGCTCGTGGCCCCGCCGGCCACGGTGGTGCTGTCCTCCTGCGACATCGGGATGCACCACATCCGCCCCGGCGACGAGGCGCTGGGCATGGCGGCCGCCCTGGTCGGGGCCGGCACCCGCACCGTCGTCGCCAGCGTCTGCCGAGTCCCCGACGAGGACGCGATGCCGGTCATGGCCACCTTCCACCGGCTGCTCACCAGCGGGTGGGCTGCGGCGAACGCCCTTGCCACAGCCGTGCCGCCGGGCATGCGCTCGGGGTTCATCTGCTTCGGGGCCGGCTGACCCGGGTCTGCCGGATCGGGTCCTGGTAGGTACGAGGCACACCCGACAGTCAGGTCGCCAGGTCATTCGGCGCGCAGGGCGGGCACGGGGTCCAGGCGCGCGGGGCGCAGGGCGGGCAGGACACCGAAGCAGTTGCGTGAGGGCCTTGCCAGCGCGCAGCAGATCCTTGACCGTGGCCTCCGGATGGGGTTCTTCGACGGCGGCCGCGGCCAGGACTGACGGCATCGCCGCGGCGGTGAGCCGTCGGCGGCGCGACGGGCGGGCAGGGCGCGGATCACGGCGGCCAGCATAAGCTATGAAACGGTCATTAAGGCATATATGGGAACCGTACCGGGGTAGGCTTGCGTCCGTCCTGCTGCTCGCCCGGCGGTGGCACCTGTGGGCCGTGCCGGATTCCCTGTATTCCGGCTGCGATCCGGGCCGGGCGCGCGCCGTATGCCGGGGTCCGTCGCCTCGGTGACGTACCCGCCTGTCGCGGAAGTCGACTTGCCGGCGACCGGGCGTCCTTGCGGGTCGGGCACGTGCTCGTGCTGAAACTTTCGGAATCTCCGATGCTCTGGTCACATGGCAGCATTCCCGCCCGGGGCGGAGTCGAGGCGGCGGTGTTTCGCCGATAATTTCCGGAAGTTGTTGACAGGTTCGGCGGGGCGGTCCAATACTGCGAGCATCGATGATTGTCGACGATCGGCGGTCCTCGGCCGTGGCCATGACCTGGCACCTGGCTGTCGACCGGACCACGCCCACGCGTCACCGGCACGCTCCGCCGTTCCCTGACGGCCGCCCGCCCGGACGGCCCCGACGGCATCGAGTCGATTCCCCGCAGCCTTGCCCGCTGGCTGCCCTGTCGTGAAGGAACACTCGCGTGAACGACCAACCGTCCCTCCCGCTGCCGCGCAGGCGCAGCCGGGTCAACGCGCTCATCGGCGGCGCGTGCGCCGTCGTGCTGGCCGCCGCGTCGATCGTCGTGGCCGGCACGGCCCATGCCGAGGCCGACCGGACCATCACCTCGAACTCCACCGGCTACCACAACGGCTTCTTCTACTCGTACTGGAAGGACAACGGCAACGTCACCATGAACCTGGGCGCGGGCGGCCAGTACAGCGTCCAGTGGAGCAACATGAACAACACCGTCGTCGGCAAGGGCTGGAACCCCGGGTCCAGCCACACGGTGAACTACTCGGGCAGCTTCAGCCCCAACGGCAACGGCTACCTGGCGCTGTACGGCTGGACCACCAACCCGCTCATCGAGTACTACGTCGTGGAGGACTTCGGCAGCTACAACCCGAGCACGGGCACGACCCGGCTGGGTTCGGTCACCACCGACGGCGCCACCTACGACATCTACCGCACCCAGCGGGTCAACCAGCCGTCGATCATCGGCACCGCGACGTTCTACCAGTACTGGAGCGTGCGCCAGCAGCACCGGACCAGCGGCACCATCACCACCGCCAACCACTTCAACGCGTGGTCGCGGCTGGGCCTCACGCTGGGCACCCACAACTACCAGATCATGGCGACCGAGGGCTACCAGAGCAGCGGAAGCTCCAACATCACCGTCAGCGAGGGCGGCAACCCGCCGGCCAGCCCGAGCGCGTCGGCCAGCGCGAGTCCCCGGCCGAGTGCGTCGAGCTCGCCCGGCGGCGGCAGCGGAGGCTGCCGGGTGACCAACGCGCTCAATCCGTGGAACAACGGCCTGACCGACAACATCACCATCACCAACACCGGCTCGACGGCTGTCAACGGCTGGTCGCTGCGCTTCACCCTCGCCTCGGGCCAGAACATCACCTCCGGCTGGAGTGCCACCTACTCACCGACCAGTGGGCAGGTGACCGCGACCAACGTGAACTACAACGGCTCGATCCCACCGGGCGGGTCGACGACCATCGGCTTCCAGGCGACCCATACCGGCAACAGTTCCGCGCCCACCGGGTTCTCCCTCAACGGAACCGCCTGCGGCAGCTGAACCGCGCCGACGGCAAAGCCCTCGCACCATGCACGGCCCCGGCCGGCGGAGCCACCGCCGGCCGGGGCCGTGTGCGAACCGGTCGAGGCTTCCGCGGTTCTAGCGCCGGCCGGGCGTTTGCCAGCGGGCGTGTTGCTCGTGCTGACCGGCCGACTGTCCGCCCGTCGATGTAGTGTCAGGCCCGCTCATGAACGGGCGGCGGTCATGCCGAAGGCGAGGGCGGAACGTCCCCACCTGCGGGGCCCCGGACCGTGCGACCGGAGGAGTCGAGGGATGACGGCAGGCCGACCGATGCCCACACAGGACGATGTGCTCGGCTACTTCGACACGCTGTCGAACTGGGGTCGCTGGGGTGACGACGACGAACGCGGCACCCTGAACCACATCGGCGACGACGTCCGGCTGGCGGCGGCGCGCGCCGTGCGCCACGGCAGGAGCGTGTCGTGCGCATGGGAGGTCGCCGTGCCGGACGACATGGAGCGGTCGACGACGACGTGCCCGTGCGCCGCCGACATGCCGGGTGCCGAGAACATGCCGGTGGCCGCCTTCCATGCCGACCGGCGCTGGGGCTTCTCCTCCGAGCGGCTCGGCATCACCTTCCACGGCAACACCATCACCCACCTGGACTCGCCGTGCCACATCCTCTGGGACGGCAAGATGTACAACGGACGCCCGCATTCGCTGATCGACGGCGGGACGGGATCGGCGTGGGCGGCCGTCACCGCGGCAGCGGACGGGATCGTCACGCGGGGTGTCCTGCTCGACATCGCAAGGGTCCGCGACGTGCCGTGGCTGGAGCCGGGGCGGGGCGTGACCCCCGACGACCTCGAGGAGGCCGAGCGCCGCCAGGGTGTGCGGGTGCGGCCCGGCGACGCGGTGCTGCTGCGGACCGGCTACGGCCGCTTCCGGCACGAGCGCGGTGCGGCCGGCGGTTTCACACAGGCCGGCTGGCACGCATCATGCCTGCCCTGGCTGCACGAACGGCAGGTCGCGCTGATCGGCGCCGACACCCCCCAGGACGTTCAGCCCTCGGGTTATCCGGACGTGCTGATGCCGGTGCACGCCGTGAGCCTCGTCGCTATGGGACTGTGGATGCTCGACAACTGCGACCTGGAGGCCTGCGCGTCGACGGCTGCCGAACTCGGCCAGTGGGACTTCCAGCTCGCGGTCGCACCGGTCCGCTTCGCCGGCACGTCGGGCAGTCCGGTCAACCCGATCGCCACGTTCTGACCGCGGGGAGGAGACCCGCAGCAGACCCGGAAGGCGTCCGGGCGGATGTCGGTCTCGGCTTCCGCGAGGTCAGCGGCGGCGTCAGGCGGTACGCAGGTTGTCGATGGCGTCTAGATCCCAGTCGATGCCCAGGCCGGGCTGTGCCGGTGCGAGCGCGTGCCCGTCGGCGACCTCGATGCCGGACCTGGTGATGGCGCGCAGCTGCGGGATGTGCTCCAGGTAGCGGCTGTTCGGCACGGCGGCGCACAGGCTGACGTGCAGCTCCATCAGAAAGTGCGGGCAGATGGCCACGTTGTGCGCTTCGGCGAGGTGGGCGATCTTCAGCCAGGGTGTGATGCCGCCGACCCGGGCCACGTCGGCCTGCACGATCGAGGCCGCGCCCCGGGTGAGGTATTCGGCGAACTGGCCTACCGAGTACATCGACTCGCCGACGGCGATGGGGATGGCGGTGGCCCGCGCGAGCCGCTCGTGGCCGGCGACGTCGTCGGCGGGCAGCGGCTCCTCCAGCCAGAACAGGTCGAGGTGCGCCAGGGCCCGCGACCGCCGGACGGCTTCGGCCAGCGTCATCGACTGGTTGGCGTCGACCATGATGTCGAAGCTCGGCCCGAGCGCGGAGCGTACGGCGGTGAGCCGGTCGACGTCGTCGGCGAGCGACGGCTTGCCGATCTTGACTTTCACGCCGGTCATGCCCGAACGCTGCGCGGACCGGGCGCCTTCGACCAGCTCGTCGGGGCTCAGGTGCAGCCAGCCCATCTCGGTGTCGTAGAGCGGGATCCGGTCCTTGGCGCCGCCGGCCAGCCGCCACAGCGGCAGCCCGGCGGCGCGTGCGCGCCGGTCCCACACGGCGGTGTCGACGGCGGCCAGCGCCAGCGAGGTGATCGCGCCGACGGTGGTCGCCCGGGTGGCGGCGTGCAGGTCGCGCCAGATCGCCTCCGGACGGCCGGCGTCCTGTCCGAGCAGGCGGGGGAGCAGGTAGTCGGTCAGCATGGCCAGCACCGCGGTGCCGCCGGTGCCGATGGTGTACGCGTAGCCGCGCCCGTGCCCGCCGTCGGCGGTCTCGATCTCGACGAAGATCGTCTCCTGCTTGAGGAACGCCTGGACGGCATCCGTGCGCGGCACTTCCACGGGAAGGTCGACCAGGTAGGCACTGGCATGGGAGATCACTGACATGGGGTGCTCCTTCGGGGGCCGGGTCAGGGCCGCTGTAGTGCGGTGACGGCGGGTCCGGCGTGCTGCAGCCACAGCGCCGCCAGCAGCGCTGTGCCGTGTTCGCTGGGGTGGAAGCCGTCGGGTGCCACGGTCGCGGCGTCGCCTGCGGCGTTGAGCGCGGTGTCGGCGGGGACCAGGACCGCGCCGTAGTCGTGGGCGAGGGCGCGTACGACCTCGATCTTCGGGTCGAGATCGGACCGCCAGGATCGCTGCTCGGCGTCGACGGGCAGCAGGAACGGCTCGACGAGCACCAGCCGTGTCCCGTTCGCGGCCAGCGGGTCGAGCAGGGCCCGGTAGTTGGCGTCGAACTCCTCGGCCGCCATCGGGTCCGCGCGGTGGTATCGCCGCCACGTGTCGTTGATGCCGACGAGCACGCTGACCAGCGCCGGGCGTTCGGCGAGCACGTCGGTGTCCCAGCGGGCGAGCAGGTCGCGGGTGCTGTTGCTGGTGATCCCGCGGTTGAGCCAACGTGCTTTCGGGCCGATGGCCTCGGCGACCCGGCGGACGTAGCCGTCGCCGAGCCCGTCCGGGTCGTCGTGGCGGCCGCTGTCGGTGATGCTGTCGCCGATGAACAGGACGGTCGGCGCGGTCATGGCGTCCTTCCGGGGTCGACGGGGTCGGTCGGCTGCGGGCTCAGTCGCGGTTCTCGGCCAGTCGCCGGATCGCCGACGCGGACGCGCCGCGGGCCCAGTCCTCGAAGGTGTGCGGGCGGGTGACGATCCTGCACCGGGCCGCCGCGCCGAAGGCGTGCTCGGCGAACGCGGCCCGCAGGTGCGCCTCGAACAGGTCGAAGTCGCTGACCGCCTCACCGCCGATGATGACCAGTTCGGGTCCGGTGAGGTTGACCAGCGTCGCGATCGCGGTGCCGATCACGGTCGCCGCCTGCTCGAACGTGCGCACCGCCAGCGGGTCGCCGTGGTGTGCCAGGTCGACGACCTCGCCGATCGACAGCTGCCTGCCGTGCCCGCGCGACACCTCGGCGACGATCGCCGGGGTCCCGGCGACGGCCTCGACGCAGCCGCGCCGCCCGCACGGGCAGGTCCGGTCCGGTGAGGTGAGCGGCAGGTGCCCGATCTCGCCGGCCACGCCGTAGGCGCCTTCGACGACCTCGCCGTTGACGTGCAGTCCGCTGCCGATGCCGCGCCCGATCGTGACGATCGCGAACGAGGCGGTGCCCACACCGACGCCGAACCAGTGCTCGCCGATGGTCAGGGCGCGTACGTCGTTCTCCACGAGCACATCGCGGCCGAGCCGCTCGGTCAGGATCGCCGCGAGCGGCACGTCGGCCCAACCCATGATCGCCGACTCGCGGACGGTGCCGCCCTGCGTGTCGACGTCGCCGGAGACCGTGACCGCGACGGCGCACAGCCGCCGGGCGTGCTCGCCGAGCAGGCCGACGAGCCGGTCGGTGGTGGCCTCGATGGCATCGACGACGGTGTCGAGCTTCGTGTTGTCCAGCGGCCGGCGGTCGCTGGCCAGGATGCGGGTGGTCAGGTCGGTGGCGACGCCCACGACCTCGTCGGCGTTGACCTTGATGCCGAGGCAGACCAGCGCGTCGGGCACGACCATCAGCGGGTTCGCGGGGCGTCCCGGCTGCCCGTCGCGTTGGGACTGCAGCCGGTCGGAGACCAGGCCGACCTCGATGAGCGGCGCGACCGCCTTGGTGACCGCGGCCTGGGACAGGCCGGCCAGCCGGGCGATGTCGATGCGGCTGATCGGACCCCGGGTGAGGATGGCCTTGAACACCTCGGCCGCCGCGGCGGAGGCTGCCTGCAGCAACGCGACGGCGGCGCCTGGTTCGTTCATCGGGGATTCCCTTGTGGTGTGGATACCGTTCAGGTGCGGGCGGTGGCGCGTGATCCAAGCAATACCGTAGAGGTGCGGGGGCGGGCGCGAACGCCGTTCCCACCCCCGCACCGGGTGTCACTCGGCGAGGATCTCCTCGGTCTTCTTCGCCATCTCACCGAACACGTTCTTGTCGCGCTCACCGCTGAAGTACGCCTCGAACAGCGGCTTGATCGTGTCGGCGAGTTCCTGGCCGTTGGCCGTGGGCGGGGCCGCCCACAGCTCGCCGTTGTTCAGCGCGTTGACGAAGCCCGACAGGTCGAGCCCCTGGGCCTTCTGCGCGTCGACGGCGGCCTGCAGCGACTTGGCGATCGAGGGCAGGAACGTCGCGTCGACGCCGGCGGCCGACTGGCACGCCTCCGATCCCATGTAGGTGACCCACTTCCACGTCGCGTCGAGGTTCTTGGTGCCGACGTAGATGTTGTTGGCGTTGGAGTTGGAGATCATCGAGCGGCCCTTCGGGCCCTTGACGGTCGGTGCGATGCCGACCTTGACGCCCGGGATCTTCGTGATCGAGGTCGCGTCCCAGGTGCCGCCCTGGATCATCGCGACGGTTCCGGAGCCGACCTGCTGGCTGCCGGAGACCGTCAGCTGGCCGTAGGCGGGCATCAGGCCGCGGTCGCTGAGGCCGCGCACGTACTCGAGGGTCTTGACGAACTCGGGGGAGTCGTACTGGAAGCGGGTCGGCCACGCCGGCTTGTCGCCCATGCGCCAGCCCAGGGTGGACACGAACGAGTTCCACGAGGTCTGGCCGTTGAAGTCACCGGAGGCGAGGCTGCCGATGCCGTAGGTGGCGACCTTGGTCTTGTCGAATCCGGCCTGGTCGCCGCGGACGCCGTTCTTGTCGACGGTGAGGTGCGCGACGATGTCGTCGAAGGTGCCGCCGTCGTCGGGGTTCCAGGTCATGTTCTGGACCTGCTCGGCGGTCAGGCCCGCCTCGGTCACCTTGGCCTCGTTGAAGTAGATCGCGGCACCGGCCCAGTCCAGCGGGATGCCGTACTGCTTGCCGTCGGTGTACTTCCACGAGTCGACGCCGATGTCGAAGACCTTCAGGTCGTAGCCGGTCTTCTTGATCAGGTCGTCGAGCGGCATGATCTGCTTCTGCCCGGCGTAGGCGCCCAGCAGCGGCACGCTGTTCTGGAACGCGTCCGGGGCGGCCCCGGAGACGAACCCGGCGGTGAGCTTGGTGAAGTAGTCGCCCACGCCGTACTGGGAGATCTTGACGGTGATGCCGGGGTTGTCCTTCTGGAAGCCGGGCAGGCACTTCTGGTACGAGGCGGCCTGCCGCTCGTCCCAGGTCCACCAGTTGACCGTGCCGCTGCCGGCGCTGGTCTCGTCGGTGGTCGAGCAGGCGGTGAGCGCGGAGGCGGCGATGACGACGAACGCTAACGCCGATGCGATTCGCTGCGGTTTCACGAGTTCCTCACTGTGGGTGGCGGGGCGCCGTCGCTGACGCCCGATCGGGTGTGCGTGATGTGTTGTGGTGGGTCGGTGGGCCGGGCGCTCACGCGCCGGGCAGGATGACCTCGCCGTGGGGCGGCAGGTCCAGTTCGTACATCTGTCCGTCGTGCTCGACGGTGATCCGCTGCGCGAGCCCGGTGCGGTCCCGGACGGCGGCACGCTCGAGCACGCCGCCACTCCAGGCAAGGTCGACTTCACGGCCGCCGCGGGCGCGCAGGCCGGTCACCTGACCCTCGGGCCAGGCCGCGGGCAGGGCCGGCAGCAGCCGCAGGCGGCCACCGTGGCTCTGGACCAGCATCTCGGCGATGGCGGCCGTGAACCCGTAGTTGCCGTCGATCTGGAACGGCGGGTGGGTGCTGAACAGGTTCGGCAGCAGCCCGCCCCACTCGGACCCGTCGACCGGGGCGAGCCTGCGGTGGTCGCGGTCGAACGGCGTGAACGCTTCGAGCAGCAGTTCGCGGGCGTGGTCGGCGTCGCCGAGCCGGGCCCGCAGCGCGACCTTCCACGCCCAGGACCAGCCCATCGCGCCGGGGCCGCGGCGATCGAGGAAACGGCGTGCGGCGTCGGCGAGATCGGGGGTGCGGGCCGGGTCGATCAGGTCGAGGGGGTACAGGGCGACCAGCGGAGACAGGTGCCGGTGGTGCGGGTCGACGTCGGCGGCGTCGGTCGACCATTCGCGCAGCCGCCCGTCGGGTCCGGCGGCGAGCCGGGGCAGCCGGTCGAGGGCGGCGGCCAGTTCGGCGTCGATCGGGTCGTCGGCGCCGAGCACGGCGATGGCGGTGCGGGAGCGTTCGAACAGCGCGCGGATCAGGGCCAGATCGGTCGTGGTGGACACGCCGATCGCCTCGGGCCGGCCGGCGGGGCCGACGTACAGGTTCTCGGGAGAGGTCGACGGGATGGTCCGCAGGCCGCCGGTGGCCGGGTCGTCGACGAGCCAGTCGAGGCAGAACAGGGCCGCGCCGCGCATGAGCGGCCAGACGGTGTGGGCGAGCAGGTCGCGGTCGCCGGTGAACTCGTAGCGGTCCCACAGGTTGTGGGTGAGCCAGACGCCGCCCATCATCCACATCGCCCAGCTCGGGCCGCCGTGTCCCATGCCGACCGGCAGGCTCCAGCCCCACAGGTCGCTGTTGTGGTGGGCGACCCAGCCGCGGGCCCCGTAGAGGCGGGCGGCGACCTCGGATCCGGTACGGGCCATCCGCCGCACGAGCTCGGTCAGCGGCTCGGCCGCGTGGTCGAGTCCGGCCACCGGTGCGGGCCAGTAGTTCATCTGCGTGTTGATGTTGATGGTGTAGTTGGACGACCACGGCGGCCGGAGCTCGTCGTTCCAGATGCCCTGCAGGTTCGCGGCGGGTCCGCCGGTGCGCGAGGCGGCTGCGAGCAGGTAGCGGCCGTACTCGGCGAGCACGGTGGCGCGCAGGCCTTCGTCGTCGCCGCGCAGCACGTCGGTGTCGGTGTCCCAGGTGCCGCCGCGCCGGCTGCCGATCGCGAAGCGCGCCCCCGAGGCATGGTCCCGCACGTCGGCGAGGTGCTCGGCGAACAGCTCGTCGGCGGTGCGCCGCAGGGCGGCGGCCGCGGTCGAGCGGGCGTGCTCCCGGATCTCCTCGCGGGAGGAGGTCCGCCAGCCGCCGCCGTCAGGGTCAGCCCACCACAGTGCAGCCCTGCTCGACGTCGACAGTGCGATCAGCAGCCGGCTCGCCCCGCGGATCTGCAGGGTGTCACCGGCGGAACCGTGGGTTCCGTCGCTTCGGACCGCCAGCGCCGCGGTCGCGAAGTGGTCGAATCCGGCACCGTCGAGATAGCGGTGTGCGGGTACGACCGAGGGTTCGTGGGCGGGCGCGCCGTCGACCGGCGCGACCGCGTCGAGGATGAGCCCGGTCGTGCTGGTGTCGCGTCCCGCCTGCCGCAGCGGGGTCGACAGGCGCAGGTCGACGTCGAGCACGGGGGAGTCAGCGGTGTACTCGACGAGCAGGCAGCCGGCCGGCGCGCTGACGTAGCTGCGTCGGGTGACGGCGACCCCGTCGACGTGCAGCGCCTCGCTCAGGTGTGCTTCGTCGAGGTCGAGCACGCGGGCGGCCCGGCCGGGTGCGGTGGCCGCGCCGCGGGTGTCCACCACCAGGTCGACGAACGGCAGGAACTCCTGGGAGTACGGGCCCTGGAAACCCATCAGCAGCGCTTCGGCCCGACGCAGGTCCTCGGCGTCGATGGCGGCGCGGATCTCGGCCAGGCGGGCCGGACCGGCTCCGCCCGCGATGAGGTCGTCCAGGGCGTCGGCCGGTCCATCAGGGTGCCCGGACCAGACCGTGGCGTCGTTGACCTGGAACCGGGCCTGGGCGCCGCCGAAGGCCATCGCGCCGATGCGCCCGTTGCCCAGCGGTGTGGCCTCGACCCACTCCCGGGCGGGTCGGGCCCAGGCAAGGCGCAGCGTCGGCGTCATCACTTCACCCCGGAGAAGCCGATGGAGTTGACGATGCGCTTGCCGAACACCATGAACAGCGCGAGCATCGGCAGGGCCGCGACCAGCGTCGCCGCCATCAGGCCGGCCCAGTCGGGCTGCGCCTGCGGCGATGACTGCTTGAACACCGCCAGCGCCAGGGTCAGCGGCTGCACGGACTCGTCGCTGGTGACCAGCAGCGGCCAGAAGTAGTCGTTCCACATGCCGATGAAGCCCAGGATCGACAGGGTGATGACGGGTCCGCTGGTCATCGGCAGGGTGATGCCGAACAGCACGCGCAGCCGGCCCGCGCCGTCGAGCAGCGCCGCCTCCTCGATCTCGGTGGACAGGCCGAGCATGAACTGCCGCAGGAAGAAGATGTTGAAGGCGGAGAACAGCGATCCCGGCAGGACCATCCCGGCGAAGGTGTTGAGCAGGCCGAGTTCCTTCACCAGCACGAAGTTCGGCAGCAGGGTGAGGATGCCGGGCACCATCAGCGCGGTGAGGAACAGGTTGAACACCAGATCGCGGCCGCGCCAGTGCAGACGGGCGAAGGCGTACGCGGCGATGGTGGAGAAGAACACGATCAGCGCGGTGGACAGCGTCGCGTAGATGACGGAGTTGACCAGGAAGTGCCCGAGTTCGACCGACGCGCCCGAGCCGCCCTCGGCGATGGACTCCTGGGTCGTGGCCAGCCCGAGCACCCGCCGGAACGGCCCCCAGGTGAAGCCCGCGGGCAGGATCGAGTCGGGTTGCGCCATGAGCGCGTAGTTGTCCGACAGCGCGGTGCGCAGGATCCAGTAGAACGGGAAGATCGTCACGAACAGCACGCCGAGCAGGTACGTCCAGGCGAAGGCCTTGCCGACGGTCCAGCCGCGCCGGCGGCGGGTGGCGGTGGCGGTCATGCGCTGACCTCCGATTCGTTGGCGCGCAGCAGGCGCATCTGCAGGAACGTGATGACGAGCAGGATCGCGAACAGCGCGAACGACATCGCCGAGGCGTAGCCGAAGTCGAACTGCCCGAACGCCTTGCTGTAGATCAGCATCTGCAGCACGTTGGAGGCGTTGGCCGGCCCGCCCTTCGTGGTGACCTGGACGATGTCGAACACCTGGAACGCGCCGATGACGTTGAGAACCAGCACCAGGGCCAGGATCGGGCGCAGCAGGGGCAGCGTGAGCTTGCGGAACATCTGCAGCTCGCTCGCGCCGTCGATGCGCCCGGCCTCGTAGACGGTGGGTGGGATGGTCTGCAGGCCGGCGAAGATGATGATCGACGTGTAGCCCATCTGCTTCCACACGTTGATCAGCGCGATCGACGGGATCGCCCATTCGCGGGAGGTCAGGAAGCGTACGCTGTCACCGCCGAGCGCCTCGATGGCGATGTTGACGATGCCGAGCTGCGCGTCGAGCATCCACGACCACACGGTCGCGGCGACGACCGCGGAGATGAGGAACGGCAGGATGATCAGGCCGCGGATGACGGTCGAGGACGTGAGGCGGTGCAGCACCGCCGCGGTCACGACCGATACGGCCAGGCTGATGGTCACCGACAGCGCGACGAAGTAGACGGTGACGCCCAGCGCGGACCAGAAGACGTCGTCGGCGGCGAGCTTGACGTAGTTGTCGAAGCCGACCCACGTCGGCGGAGTGAGCACCGCGAAGTCGGTGAAGCTCAGGTAGAGGCCGCGCAGCGTCGGGTAGACCGCGAAGACCGCGAACCCGATCAGGGAGGGCGCGATCAGCACCCAGGCCAGGCGGGCGTCGCCGCGGTGGGCGGGGGAGTCCGCGTTCATCGCGCCACGGCCCTTGCCGCGCCGTCCGCTCGCCTGCTGTGGTGGCCGCGTTTTCCGGGCCGGTGTTTCCAAGAGCGCCATTGGTCCTGCTCCCGCATGTTCGATCTGTCGCGCCGTTGCCACGGCGGGGGTTTTCGATCTGCTCCTGCGCTTGCCGCGACAGACTAAACATGATTAATTTACGGCGTCAAGTAACCTTGTCGTAACGTCCACGGAGGCTCTCAGCCATGCAATCCGGCACCCAAGCCGTACTCGCCCTGCGTGCCGGAGGCGCGGCCCTCGTCGTCGAGGTGCGCCACCCCACCCCCCGTGTCCTGCACTGGGGCGCGGACCTCGGCGACCCGGCCGACGGCCGCTACGACGACCTGCGGCACACCGCCGAACCCGCCGTGCTCAACAACTCACCCGACCAGCCGCGCGTGCTGTCGGTCTGGCCGACCGCCCACGACGGCTGGTCAGGCACCACCGCGCAGACCGGCAACGCCCTCGGCCGCGCCACCACACCCCGGCCCGTGCTCGACACCCACCACATCGAACTGCCGCCCGACGGTGTCGGCGGCCGGATCGAGTTCCGATTCCTCGACCGCGTCACCGCCCTGCGCAGTGCGATCACCTACGAACTCGACCCGCACGGCGTGCTCGCCGTGTCGATGAGTGTGCAGCGCGACGCCGCCCTCGACCCGGCCGGCGGCACCACCCCGTACACCCTCGACGGGCTGCTCGCCCTGCTGCCCGTGCCCGAACGCGCCACCGAACTGCTCGACTTCACCGGCAAGTGGTGCCGCGAACGCGCCCCCCAGCGCACCCGGTTCGCCTTCGGCACCCACCTGCGCGCCACCCACCGCGGCAAGCCCGGACACGACTCGCCCTACCTGCTCATGGCCGGCACCGACGGCTTCGGCTTCGGCCACGGCGAAGTCTGGGCCATGCACCTGGCCTGGAGCGGCGAGCAGCGCTACCTCGCCGAACGCCTCCCCGAAGCCCCCGGCGCGTTCGCCGCCGTCCTCGGCGCCGGCGAAGCCCTGCACTCCGGCGAGGTCATCCTCGCCGACGGCGACCGATACGACGCGCCCACGGTCCTGTTCACCTGGTCCGGCACCGGCACCGACGGCGTCGCCGACCGCCTGCACCGGCGGCTGCGCGCCCGCCCCCACCACCCCGCCACCCCCCGGCCGCTCGTGCTCAACACCTGGGAGGCGGTCTACTTCGACCACGACCTCGACCGGCTCACCCGCCTGGCCGAACGCGCCGCCGCCGTCGGCGTCGAACGCATCGTGCTCGACGACGGCTGGTTCCACGGCCGCCACGACGACACCGCGGGCCTGGGCGACTGGCACGTCGACCGCGACACCTGGCCCGAAGGGCTCGACCCGTTCGTCAAGGTCGTACGCGACCACGGCATGCAGTTCGGGCTCTGGTTCGAACCCGAGATGGTCAACCTCGACTCCCGGCTCGCCCGGCAGCACCCCGACTGGATCCTCGGCCCCCGCGCCGGCCTCGGCCCCAGCGCCCGGCAGCAGTACGTGCTCGACATCGCCCGCCCCGACGCCTACGCCTACCTGCTGGAGCGCATCGACGACTTGGTCCGCGCCCACGCCATCGACTACCTCAAGTGGGACCACAACCGCGACCTGCTCGAAGCCGTCAGCCGTGCACCGGACGGCGACCGCCCCGCCGTACGCGGCCAGACCCGCGCCCTCTACCGGCTGCTCGACGAGCTGCGCGCCCGCCACCCCCGCCTGGAGATCGAGACGTGCTCCGGCGGCGGCGGCCGCATCGACCTGGCCATCCTCGACCGCACCGACCGGGTATGGGCCTCCGACTGCAACGACCCCGTCGAACGCGTCCAGATCGAACGGTGGACCCGCACCCTCGTACCCCCCGAACTCATCGGCTCACACCTGGGCGCCGCACGCTCCCACACCACCTCCCGCACCACCGACCTGTCGTTCCGGCTCATCGCGTCGCTGACCGCGCACGCGGGCATCGAACAGGACCTCACCGCCGTCAGCGACGCCGACCTCGCCGCGATCACCGCCTGGTCGCGGCTCTACCGCGAACTGCGCCCGCTGCTGCACACCGGCCGCGTCGTCAACGCCGACCTCGCCGACGACGCCACCGCCCTGTACGGCACCGTCGCCCACGACGGCACCCGCGCCCTGTTCACCTGGGCCCGGCTGCACACCTCACCGGCAGGCCAGTCCGGCCGGGTCCGCTTCCCCGGCCTGGACCCCGCCGCCCGCTACCGCGTCGCCGTCCGCGAGGAACTCGGCACCGCCAGCCGCCACCAGGGCCACGACCCCGCATGGATCACCCAGGCCCGCCGCAACCCGATCGAACTGTCCGGCGCCGTGCTCGCCGTCGCCGGCGTACCGCTGCCCACCCTCAACCCCCAGCAGGCCATGCTCTTCGACCTGGAAAGGATCCAGCCATGACCCCGCCGACAGTCCTGTTCGCCGGTGACAGCATCACCGACTGCGACCGCCGCACCGACCCCGCCGGACTCGGCGACGGCTACGTCCTGCGCATCACCCGCGCCCTGGCCGGCCAGGCCCGCTGGATCAACCGGGGGATCAGCGGCGACACCACCCGCGACCTGCGCGACCGGTGGGCGCACGACGTACTGGCCGAACACCCGTCGCTGGTCAGCGTGCTCGTCGGCGTCAACGACACCTGGCGGCGCTACGACAGCGGCACCGTGACCACCCCGGCCCGCTTCCAGGCGAACTACCGGGCGCTGCTCGACCCGCTCGCCGCCGAAGGCACCGCGCTCGTGCTCGTCGAGCCGTTCCTGCTGCCCGTGCGGGCCGAGCAGGTCGAGTGGCGCGAAGACCTCGAACCCAAGATCGATATCGTACGCGACCTCGCGCGCGACTACCGCGCCGTGCTCGTCCCCGCAGACACCGCGCTCAACGCCGTCGGGGACCCGGCCGGGCTCGCGCCCGACGGCGTCCACCTGAGCCCGCACGGCGCCGACCTACTCGCCAAACTCTGGATCGGCCACGCCGCACCGCTGCTCGCGCCGGTGCGCTAGCCGCACACCGCGGCGGGCGTCGGCCGCCCGCACCGGGAACGAGCGGTGGGGGCGGCCGACGCGGAAATCCTCGGCAGCCAGGCGCTGCCTGACCGGCCGGCCACCGGTCAGGCCGAGCTCGCCCGGCGAAAGGTGATGTCGTCGGCGACCGTCCCCGGGTTCACCGGCACCTGCTCGGGGACCTCGACGTCGAGCCACTCGAACGAGATCCCGTCCTGCCACACCCTGCGCAGGAACTCCTTGACGAACTCGACCGACAGGTGCTCGGCCGGGCAACGCCGGTAACCGAACCCGAACGCCGCATAGCCCGCCGTGTCGCACACCGGATGCGGCGTGCCGTCGACCTCGCTGTACACCGCGCCGTACCCGGAGTTGACCAGGCGCACCGCGCGGCCGTCCCGGACGTCGAACGCCTCCCGCGGGAACGGGCAGCGCGCCAGCCCGGCCTGACGGCACCTCGCGTCGTCACCGTCGGCGCTCGTCGGGGCCGCCCGGAAGCGGTCCGGATCGAACCGCGCCGGATCCTCCCAGTGCCGGGGGTCGGCGTTCGCCGCGGCGTTCGGCGTCACCAAGCCGCTGATACCCCCGCCGAGCAGTGCCTGCGTGTGCCGAAGCGTCGACAGGCTCCCCGGGTTCGGCGAGATCGTCCGGAACAGCTCCATCACGAACCGGTCCAGCCGGGTGAACGGGCCGCCGTCGGTCTCGTCGGGCCCTTCCCGCATCGTCCGGGTGAACCAGGACCGCACCTGGCTGTCGCCGCGGACAGGCTCCAGCACCCCGGCCACACGGTGCACCATCGTCGCCCATTGGGGAAACGCCATCAGGTCGTGCAGACACTCGACCAGGATGTCATCGCGGCTGAAGTCCTCGCCCAGCTCGCCGTTCCTCAGCCAGTAGTGGACCAGGGTGCGCTCGGGCTCGGGCGCGGAGCCGTCGACGAGCGCCTGGACCCGGGCGCGGAGCCAGGCCATGACCGCGGGCCGGTCCGCACGGGCACGCATGTACGCGCGGTACACCGTATCCGAGGTCGGGTACCAGAAGCCCAGCACCGTGGTGAAGTCGGCGGTGAACCGGCGGACCACGGCGGGCAGCCCGCCGTCCGCGCCGACGTGCAGGTCCCAGAAGAGCTCGTAGTACAGGTCGAGGAAGTGGCGCATCAGGGGCCGGCCGGCGTGCTCTTCGGCGAGCAGCAGCTCGTGGAAGCGCCGCAGTCTGCCACGGTATCGGGCGTCGATCAGGTCGGGCGTGGTCGCCGACATGAAGATCTTCTTGCGGGCGTTGTGCGGTCCGCGGTTCTCGTATGCCTGGGTGAACACCGAGACGCCCGACCGGTCGGAGTCGGCCGTCCAGCCGTCGTACAGCAGGCCCCACAGGTGGCCGGCCAGCGCGTCCTTCTTGGAGAACGCGAGGTCGATCATGGGGAGCATGGGCGTCTCCCCGGCGAACACGCTGCTCAACAGGAACGGAGCGACCGCCCCGGCGACGTACTCCTGCGCGAAATCCGCCGCCAGGAAACCCCCGGCAGGCGCCGGGCACGGCACGGCCGCGGGGGAGCTGTCCTGCGGCGGCGAAGGTCGCGTTTGTGGCCCCGGACCATCGCTCACCGACCGACCAGCCATCGCGGCACCCTCTCCTCGCGCAGCCCGGGGTGCGAGCGTCCCGGGCTGCCCATCCGAGTCGACTCTGGCACAATCCTGCCGCCCGGAACTGGTGAACGCCCTTGCGAGTCGGCGTAGGCGGCCGATCGCGTCGATCTGCGTGCCGGCGGCCCGCAGCGGTGTCGGGGCGGTCAGGAAGGCTGGCGCGAGCTGTGGATCTGGACGAGTCCGTCGACGCCGCGCAGGAAGGTCTCGCAGATGGCGGACCGGTCGAACAGGCACCCGGCCGCCATGGCGCCGTCGCGCAGCATGACGAAGTGCTGCGCGGCGTGCTCGGCCTTGGTCGGCTCGATGCTCGTCATGAGGGCGTTGATCGTGTCGAGGAACCACTGCCGGTGCGCGAGGACGGCTCGATGCACCGGGTGATCGGGATCGGGATACTCCGCGACGGCGTTCAGGAATGCGCATCCCCGAAAGCCGGATGACTGGATGGCCGCGGCGATCCCGGCCGCGATGGCCCGGGCGGCGTCGCTCGCTGACGGGCTGGTGGCGACGGCGGCTGCCACCTGGCTGCGGATGCTGTCGTCGGCGCTGCGCAGATAGGCCAGGACGAGGTCTTCCTTGCCGGGGAAGTGCCGGTAGAAGGTGGCCCGGGTCACCTTCGCCTCGGAGATGATCCGTTCGACACCCACAGAGTGGATGCCCTCCGCGTAGAAGACCGTGCTCGCTGTGGTCAGGAGCCGAAGTCGCGCCTCGGACGGCCGGGATTCGAGCTCTGCACGCACCATGCGGCCCATCATAGCGAAAGAACGTTCGGTCTTGCGTCTACCCGGGCCCGTTTGGCTGACATGTCATAGATAGAACGTTCGGTCTTGACATCCGTCCCGATCGGGGTCATCGTTGACGGGACAGAACGTTCGGTCTCCCATGGTGCTCGGGAGCGGATCCGCTGTTCGCAGCCCTGCCCACTACGCGAAGGATCGTCATGACCACCCTCACCGCTTCCGGAATCTCGACGACGGCGGCCGCACTGCGGCGGCTGTACTTCGCCCGCTTCGTGTTCGCCATCGTCTGGGCCGCCGTGACTTTCGCGATCGCCGACGGCCTCAACCCGCTGGCCGTCACGCTGTTCGTGCTCTATCCGCTGGTCGACGTCGCAGCCGCGATCATCGACGCCCGCTCGACCCGCGCCACCGGTTCGCCTGCCCTGCTGTACGTGAACGTCGCCGTCAGCCTGCTCGCCGCCATCGGCCTGGCCGTCGCCGGCACGTCCGGCATCCCGGCGGTCCTGCGGGTGTGGGGGGCCTGGGCCGTGGTGGCCGGCCTGGTGCAGCTGATCGTGGGGGTCACCCGCCGCCGCAGGATGGGCGGGCAGTGGCCGATGATCATCAGCGGTGGCCTGTCCATCCTCGCCGGCGGGTCGTTCGTCGCGGCTGCCGCGGCGGCCGAGCCGGCGCTGGCCAACGCGATCGGCTACGCCGTCCCCGGAGCGATCTTCTTCCTCATCGCGGCCATCCGGCTCGGTCGCACCGCGACGCGAAGCTGAAGACACTGCGCCAGGCGGCGGGCCACCCCGGCAGGCGGCCCGCCGCCGCCCATACCCCCGACCGGCCCGGCGCCGGCGGGGGATGGCGGCTCGTCAGCGCAGGAACGCGTTGGCGGAGCCGCACAGCACCGCGTGGTCCCGCCTGCGTTCCCTCGCCGGAGGCCTCACCGGACCCGGGCCGACCGTAGACTGGCCTTACCCCCGGCGGCCGGTCTGCCCGGTCGGCGTTGAGCTGCTCGACGGCCGGCCTGGCAAGTCACCGAAAGGCACCTGATGCGAGTAGCGGTGATAGGGGCCGGTGCGATGGGCGCCGGAATGGCGCGGTCGCTGCGTCGCGCCGGGCACGAGGTGACGGTGTGGAACCGCGACCCGGCGCGGGCCCAGAAGCTGGCCCCGACCGGCGCGGTGCCGGCGGCAACGGTCTCGGCAGCGGTGACCGGCGCACAGGCCGTCGTCACCATGCTGTTCGACGCGGCCGCGACGCTCTCCGTCAAGGATGAGCTGACCGCCGCGATGGAGCCGGACACGGTATGGATCCAGGCGGCGACGGTCGGCGTCGACGGCATCCGCGAGCTCGCCCAGGACGTGCCCCGCCTCGTCGACGCGCCGGTCCTCGGCACCAAGAAACCTGCCGAGGACGGCACACTGGTGGTCCTCGCCTCCGGCGATCCGTCGCTGCTGGCCCGATGCCGACCGGTGTTCGAGGCGGTCGGCTCACGAACCGTGGTGGTCGGCGACCAGCCCGGACCGGCCAGCGCGTTGAAGCTGGTGTGCAACGCCTGGGTGGCGCTGCTCACCGCCGGCGTCGCACAGTCGGTGCAGTTCGCGCGGGCGCTCGGCGTGGACCCTCGGCTGTTCCTGGAGGCGATCGACGGCACCCCGACCGGCGCGCCGTACGCACAGATCAAGGGCTCGGCCATGGTGTCCGGCGACTACGCGCCGTCGTTCGCGGTCGACGGGATACGCAAGGACCTGGACCTGATAGTGGAGGCGGCCGGCCGGACCGGGCTCGCGCCGCAACTACTGGTGGTGACAAGGGACCTGTACGCGCGGGCAGCTGCGGCCGGCCGCGGCGGCGACGACATCGCGGCAGTGGCCGAAGCCTTCAGCGCGCCCGAACCCTCCGCCGACGGTCATGGACGCAGCTGAGCACACACCATGCCCTTGATGACCGGGCGGCCTGTTCGTTTGGCCGGTTGACCGCCTGCGACAACTCGCGCGGGCGTATCGTCAGGAAGCGACATTCGGGAAGTAACCATGTATCAGTAGCAATCAGCCCCGAACGGTGGAGCACGAGGAATGGCGAACCAGCCGTTGCGTCAACGTCCGGCCTATCAGGCGCTCACCGAGCACCACGCCGAGATCGAAAGCCGCCACCTGCGCGAACTGTTCGCCGAAGACCCGACCCGCGGCGAGCGGTACGCCGCCGAGGCCGCCGGGCTCTACCTCGACTACTCCAAGAACCGCGTCACCGACAAGACCCTCGCCCTGCTGACACAGTTGGCCCGCGAGTCTGAACTCGAAGCGCGCCGCGACGCGATGTTCGCCGGGGACCGGATCAACGTGTCGGAGAACCGGTCGGTGCTGCACGTGGCCCTGCGGATGCCGAAGGGCGCCTCGCTCGTGGTCGACGGGACCGACGTCGTCGCGCAGGTGCACGACGTCCTGGACCGCATGGCCGACTTCGCGAGCAGGATCCGCGCGGGCACCTGGCTGGGGCACACCGGCAAGCCGATCCGCAACATCGTCAACATCGGCATCGGCGGGTCCGACCTGGGCCCCGTGATGGCGTACGAGGCGCTGCGCCACTACACCGACCGCAACCTCACTTTCCGGTTCGTCTCGAACGTCGACTCCACCGACCTGGTCGAGGCGACCAGGGACCTGGCGGCCGAGGAGACGCTGTTCATCGTGTCGTCGAAGACCTTCGGGACCCTGGAGACACTGACCAACGCCACCTCGGCACGCGACTGGCTGCTGAGCCGGCTCGGCGACCCCGCCGCGATCGCCAAGCACTTCGTGGCCGTGTCCACCAACGCCGAACGGGTCGCCGAGTTCGGGATCGACACCGCGAACATGTTCGGCTTCTGGGACTGGGTCGGCGGACGGTACTCGATGGACTCGGCCATCGGCCTGTCCACGATGGTGGCGCTGGGCCCGGAGCAGTTCGGGCAGCTACTGGCCGGCTTCCACGACATGGACGAGCACTTCCGCACCACCCCGCTGGAGCGCAACCTCCCGGTGCTGATGGGCATGCTCGCGGTCTGGTACACCGACTTCTTCGGCGCGGCCTCGATCGGCGTGATGCCGTACGAGCAGTACCTCAAACGCTTCCCCGCCTACCTGCAGCAGCTGACCATGGAGTCCAACGGCAAACACGTCACCCTCGACGGCGCGCCCGTGGACTACCAGACCGGCCCGGTGTACTGGGGCGAACCCGGCACCAACGGCCAGCACAGCTTCTACCAGCTGATCCACCAGGGCACCAGGCTGATCCCGGTCGACCTCATCGGCTTCGCCCAGAGCCTCAACCCGCTGCGCGACCACCACGACATCCTCTCCTCGAACGTCTTCGCCCAGGCCCTGGCGCTCGCCTTCGGCAAGACCGAGCAGGAGGTCCGGGCCGAGGGAACCCCCGAGGCGGTGGTCCCGCACCGGGTCATGCAGGGAAACCGCCCCACCAACGTGCTGCTGGCTGAGAAGCTGACCCCGCACGTGCTCGGCGCGCTGGTCGCCCTGTACGAGCACAGCGTGTTCACCCAGGGCACCGTCTGGGACATCGACTCCTTCGACCAGTGGGGCGTCGAACTGGGCAAGGTCCTCGCCGCGGCGATCATCCCGGAGCTGGAGAGCACCGCCGAACCCGAACTCGGCCACGACTCGTCGACCAACGCGCTGATCCGCCGCTACCGGGCCATGAAGGGCTGAACCGAAAACCGTCTCGTCACCAAGGAGCAGGACATGGCGGCTGACAGGCCCATGCAGCTCGGCATGATCGGACTGGGCCGGATGGGGGCCAACCTCGTCCGGCGGCTGATGCGCGACGGGCACCGCTGCGTCGTCTACGACGTCAACCCCGACGTGGTCAAGGAACTCGAAGGGGAGGGCGCGACCGGAGCCACCTCGCTGGAGGACTTCGCGGCGAAGCTGGACAAGCCCCGTGCCGCCTGGCTCATGCTGCCCGCGGCCATCGTGGACGCCACGCTCGACAAGCTCGTCCCGCTGCTGGAGCCGGGCGACGCGGTGATCGACGGTGGCAACTCCTACTACCGCGACGACATCGTGCGGGCCAAACGGCTCGCCGCCCAGCAGATCCACTACCTGGACTGCGGGACCAGCGGGGGAGTGTGGGGCCTCGAACGCGGCTACTGCCTCATGATCGGCGGGGAGACGGAGGTCGTGCAGCGGCTCGACCCGATCTTCAAGACGATCGCCCCCGGAGCGGGCTCCGCCGAGCCCACGCCGAGCAGGACCCGCACCGACGGCACCGCCCCCGACGGCTACCTGCATTGCGGCCCGAACGGCGCGGGGCACTTCGTGAAGATGGTCCACAACGGCGTCGAGTACGGCATGATGGCCGCGATCGCCGAAGGGCTCAGCATCATCAAACACGCCGACGTCGGCAAGGCGACCCAGGTCGTCGACGCCGAGACCACCCCGCTGCGCGACCCGGAGGCATACCAGTACGAGATCGACGTCGCCGAGGTCGCCGAGGTCTGGCGGCGCGGATCGGTCGTCGGCTCCTGGCTGGTCGACCTCACCGCCGACGCCTACGCCCGCTCGCCCGAGCTGGAGGAGTTCACCGGCCGGGTCTCCGACTCCGGCGAAGGACGCTGGACCGTGCTGGCCGCCGTGGACGAAGGCGTTCCGGCCACGATCATCACGACGTCGCTGATGGAGCGTTTCGAATCCCGGCGGCTGGGCGAGTACACCGACAAGATCCTCTCCGCCATGCGCAGCCAGTTCGGCGGCCATGCCGAGAAGAAGAAATAGCACTGCCCGACCCTTGCTGCCCGCGTACTCGGCGGTCGTGGCGCCGATGCTGACAGATGACCGACAGTCACCGCGATCAGGCTGATCGTCGATGCCGACCGATACGCGGTCTATCCATAATGCTCGGTGTGACTCCTCGGGCAAGAGCGGTGACCGTCATCGGGCTGGGCGTGACGGTCGCCGTCTCGACGGCGATCCAGGCGCTCGTGACGACGAACGTCGAAGAGAAGCTTCGCCCGTTCGTACTGCTCGGGGCCGTGATGACCGGTGTCGTCGCCGCCTGGCAGCTGGTCGCCGGCGCGGCACTGAACACCCCGACCCCGGCACCTGCCCACGCATCCCCGCCATCGCCGACGGCCTCGTCACCGACGCCGACCCCGGCGGCACCGAAAAGGCGGCTCGGAGCGCCGATGCTCACCGCAGCGCTGGCCCTGCTCATCGCACTGGCCAGTGTGCTGCTGCAGTTCCGGCCCGCAGGCGGTGCGGAACCTGACTCTGCCACGTCGGCGGCTCCGACTCCGCCGGCGACGGCGAGCGCCCCGGCGAGCGTGTCGCCCTCGGTGACCGCGAACCGGCCGACGGCCTCCACCACCCGGGGCGACGCCTCCGGCACCGCCCCGGCCACGATGGTCTGGAAGGGAGTCGACGATCAGACGACCCTGTGGTGGTCGACGTTGTCCGGCGGACGCTGGAGCGAGCAGCGGGCGTTCTCCGACCGCAGCACCCGCACCAGCCCGGCGCTGGCTTCCGTCGGCGGCAAGGTCTACATGGCGTGGCGTGAACCCGACGACAGCCACATCTTCTGGTCGTCCTACAACGGCAACTCCTGGACGTCGCCGCGCCGGCTCGACGACCGCCGCACCGAGACCTCACCGGCCCTCGGCGTGTCCGGCAGCCGGCTCGTCATGACGTGGCGCGGCGTCGACGGCGACACCGGCATCTACTGGTCGACGCTCGACGGCTCCCGCTGGAGCGACCAGCGAAGCGTCGGCGGGCGAGCCACCGTCGGCAGCCCCGCGCTGGGCAGCGCCGGCGGGAAGCTGTACATGGCCTGGCTGGAAGCCGCCGACGGCGGCACGTACTGGTCGGTGCTCAGCGGCTCGTCGTGGTCGCCGCCGGGTCAGCTGCCGGACCGCTGGACGACCACCGGACCCGCCC
The DNA here is from genome assembly GCF_040648455.1 of Catellatospora sp. NPDC049133. NCBI lineage: Bacteria > Bacillati > Actinomycetota > Actinomycetes > Micromonosporales > Micromonosporaceae > Catellatospora > Catellatospora sp. NPDC049133. The sequence goes on along the minus strand of NZ_JBEZDT010000009.1, from coordinate 198,166 downwards.
TGGGCAGCGACGGATCAAGGCTGGTCATGGTCTGGAAGGGGGCGGTGGAGGACAACATGTTCTGGTCGGTGTTCGACGGCTCGTCGTGGTCGACGCAGGAGGTGTTCCCGCACGGTGCCTCCACCGGCATGGTGCCGGCGTTGAACAGCCGCAAGAGCTCCCTGATCATGGTGTGGCGTGAGGCGGGGGACAGCCACCTGGTCTGGTCGCGCTACAGCGGCGGCCAGTGGTCGAGCCCGCTGGTGCTCGACGACCGGCGCACCGGAACGTCACCGGCCATCGCCTGACGTCCGGCTCCCCTCGGGGCCTGCTCCGGCACCCGTCGCGGGCGGGGTCAGCCGGAAGACCGGCCAGCCGATCTCGGTACGCCACCCGGCGGGTTCCCCGGTGTCACGCGGGCCGACGAGATAGGTCTCGTGGATCGGCCCGTCCACGGCCAGGGCATGCTCGACCACCCAGGCGCCCAGGCGGCCGTAGGTGACGTCGATGTTGTCGTGCGGGCCGCGGTGGACGGCCACGGCCAGGTCGACCGGCGGCAGCGTGAGCGGCTCGATCCGGCCCGCCGCGCGGGGCCGGGCGACGGGCCGGAAAACGGTCATCGTGCCGTTGCCGCCGGTGAACAGCTCGTTGGCGTAGCGGCCGCCGGGCGGCCCGGTGCGCTCGGGTGGCGGGTAAGCGGCGTCCAGTTCGGCCATCGCGTCGGCGTACCACGCGATCGTGTCGCCCAGCGCGACCTCCCCGGTGATCGCGGCGACCGTGCGGGCGGGCACCGAGCGCAGCTCGACCTGCAGCTCGGCAGGGTCGGGGCGCAGCAGCTGCCGCAGCGACACCACGGCGGCCCGGGTCCGGTCCAGCTCCGCCTCCAACCGGCGCAGATGGCCCGCGACCAGGTCGGCGCGGCGCTGCGGATCCTCGGTGGCCAGGATCGACTTGACCTCGGCCAGCGGGACGTCCAGCTCCCGGAGCCGGTGGATGACCTGCGCGGGCGGGATCTGGTCGGCGGTGTAGTAGCGGTAGCCGGTGAACGGGTCGACGCTGGCCGGCTCCAGCAGCCCCGCCTCGTGGTAGCGGCGCAGCGTACGCACGCTCAGGTGGGTGAGCGTGGCGAACTCGCCGATCGTCAGTCCCGTGCGCATGCTGCCAGTCTGAGCTCTCCCGCCGGGGGAGGGTCGAATGTTGGACTCTCTCCCGGCGGGAGACCGCACAGTGGGCTCATGAGCACCGTTGACTGGAGTCGAGCAACCACGATCGCGCCGGCCGAGCTGCCTGCGACGATCACCGCCTACCTGGCCGCGCACCAGGCCCGCGACGTCGAAACCGAGATCAGGTCGTACACCGCCGACGCGGTGGTCGCCGACGACGGCCGTGTCCACCGGGGCCGGGACGAGATCCGGGCTTGGCTGAGCAGCGCGACCGTCGAGTACACCTACACCACCGAGCTGACCGGGGCCGCCCGGGTCGACGACGAGCACTACGACGTGCTGCAGCACCTGGAGGGCGACTTCCCGGGCGCGGTGGTCGACCTGCACTACCGCTTCACGCTGCGCGGATCGGCGATCGCCGAACTGGCGATCGAGGTATGAAACTCACTTTTAGGATAAGAGTCGTGGATCGGATCAAGCGATGAGAACGTGGTTCATCACCGGCGGGACACCGGGCGGGTTCGGCATGGCATACGCGGACGCCGCGCTCGAATACGGCGACCGCGTCGTGCTGACCGCACGGCGGCCCGAAGAGCTCGCCGACTGGGCGCGGACGCACGGAGACCGGGTGCTGGTGCTGCCCCTGGACGTCACCGACCCGGTGCAGGTCCAGCAGGCGGTGCGAGCGGCCGAGGAGCGTTTCGGCGGCATCGACGTGCTGGTCAACAATGCGGGCCGGGGCTGGTACGGGTCGATCGAGGGTATGGCCGATACGGACGTGCGCCGCATGTTCGAGCTGAACTTCTTCGCGGTGCTGTCGGTGGTCAGGGCCGTCCTGCCCGGGATGCGGGCCCGGGGCAGCGGCTGGATCGTCAACATGTCCTCGGTCGCCGGACTGCGCGGGATCGTCGGGTTCGGGTACTACAGCGCCACCAAGTTCGCGATCGAGGCCGTCACCGAGGTGCTGCGCGCCGAGGTGGCGCCGCTCGGCATCTCGGTGCTCGCGGTGGAGCCCGGGGCGTTCCGCACCCGGGCCTACGCCGGGTTCGCCGACGAGCCCGTCGCGGAGCCGGTCGCGGCGTACCGGCCGATGCTGGAAGACGTCCGCGCCGCCATGATCGAGCAGGACGGCCGGCAGCCTGGGGACCCGGAGCGCGGCGTCCGTGCGGTGATCGCGGCGATGGCCCAGGACGAGCCTCCACACCGGCTGGTCCTGGGCGGCAGCGGGTTCGACGCCGTGATCGCCACCCTGGAAGCGACCCTGAACGACCTCCGCGCGAATGAACCACTCTCCCGCGGGGCCGATTTTCCGGGCCGGGCCGCAGGACGTTCGGCAGGGTGATCTTGAGGTCCGAAAGTGAGCGCTTCGGCGCGATGTGCAGGCGGTTGACCGGTGAGGTCGCTCCTTCATGGCGCGATCCCGCACCGAACGGATACAACCTCACCGATCTGAACCAGTCACCCTTTAGGATCGCTGTCGGCACCTGCCCCTGAAACGGGTTCGGGGCGGCGCCCGGCGGCGCCGCCCCGCCCGATAAGACTGCTCAGAGCGCTCGGTTGGTGAATACATTGCAGTATAAATTTGCCGTCCAACTAGACGGGGACCAAGCCCGGACCGCTGTCTCCGAGGAGGCGGCCGACTTATTCGTAGGCCGTTATAGTTGCGACGACTTCGCGCTTCTCGATCAACTTCCTGAGCCGTTAATCGCATTTTGCCTGTCCGGAGTGCGGTCGTCGATTGACCTTGGACGTTTCGCAGGTGTCCGGCCGAACCATCACGCTTTCGGCGACATTGACCTGCTGGTGCTCGACAAGCGGGGCCGGGCAATGGGCCGCTATTCGTTCTGGGACGCGATGGTCGAGGTCGGCGCAACGGCAGGACAATGGACGGTGACGGCAAGAACTCAGCTGCCGCCTCACGTCGAAGCGCGGCTACTGTGGGAACAATGGCGGGAGTCGCTGCCGGCGGAGAAGGGTCGGTGGGCGACCATCCCGGCCGGCTTGCGTGAGGGGTGGGTCGAAGCCGCGACTCTGCTCCATGGCGAGGCCCGAAATGTCGCCGCATCTGTGGACGCAATCAGTGCCGCGACGTTGGAGGGCGCTGACGTGGTTGATGTCGCAAGCTTCTTCTGTGCCATCGGCGAAACCTACCGCGGTCCCGGGGGGTATTTCGGCAACTACTTCACGAGCTTGGCTGAGTGCCTGCACGACCATATCGGTACCAGGCATGTCCGGCTGCGCTGGGAGAACATGCCGGTAGCAGAGCACAGTCTGGCGCGTATCGTCGATACAGTTGACGGTCCCATGAGTCAGCTCGACCTTATTGTGAAGACATTGTCGCTCGGAAACGTCGAGGTGCTTCGGGCGTAGACGCGGCCAGCGGCCTTTCCACGCCGAGACCGGGGTGCATGACCTGACCATGCTCGACAGGCTGCACTACCGCTACCCGGCCGCGTCGATCGCCGCGCCGCGCTCGGTGCTGTGCGGCTACGCCTGGCTCATCGTCTTGCCGCAGGAGCTGGGCGACGCGCTCGGAGGTCCTGGAGAAGCTCGGTGCCAGCGGGGCGTTCCGCGACATGGCACGGCTGGGCACCGGCGGGTACTGGCTGCTGGCGACGGAGCACTTCGACGAGTACGACACGGCCGCCGCCGAGCGGGTTGTCCGGACGCTCGCGCCGGTGCTGCCGCCGGTACTGCCGGCAAGGCCGACCGCTGAACCGCATATGATCATCATTGATGCTGTCCGGCAGCCGACCAGTACGTGATCGGAAGTCGCCCGCCGGGTCTCAGCGGCCGTACCTCGCCAACAGTACCGGCGGCGGGTGCTCGTTCGCCCGTCACATCATCGACGCGCCGACCGCCTTCTCGTACAGCACCACCTCGGCGACGGTGACCACTCGCCCGTCGGCCAGCGTCCTGCCCGACGGCCACACGGCCGCCCTCAGCCGCTGATTTTCGACGGTGCGGAACGGCGAGCTCTTGTAAAGATCAACATCGTTCTGGTCGCACCAGGCGATGACGGCATTCCAGAAGCGCTCCACCTGCGCCCAGCCCGCGACCGTCAGCGGCCCGCGCAAAGGCAGCAACTCCTCAGCGGTGAGCAGCTCCGGCACGCCATGCGACGCCGTGTTCTGCAGCGCCTCCAGGAACTTCAGCGCGATGTGCGGGCCGTCGTCGCTCTGCTCGGCCAGCAGGTCTTCCACGACACGCAGGCAGGCCGCGGCCCGGTTGCTGTCTCGGCGAGCCACCTCCATCGCGATGGCGGGCATCTTGATTTCGCCGCCCGCCGTGGGCAGCCCCGCAGCGGTCATGAGTCGAAGCACCGGCGGCAACGGCCGCCGTTTGAACAGTCCCAAGTCGTCACCTGTCCGTGTCCGTTGGTGAAAGCGCATGACCCGATGCCGACCATCCACCACCGCGCTGAGAAACCTGGGCCGCGCCGGTCGCGTCCAGAGGCGAGACAGCGACCGGCGCGGCGACAGTTCGTGCTACCAGTGGCCGAGGTTGCGGCGACGCCATACCAGGGCGAGCGCGCACCAGAAAGCCAGCGAGCCGACCCGGGCGTTCGAGGTCACCACACCGGCGATCAGCGCCGCTACCAGGCCGGTCACGAACACCACGGTCAGCAGCAGCGACGTGTAGCCGTTGCGGCGCGCCGCCAGGGGGTGCATCGCCGCCTGGACGCGCTGGCGTACCCAGCGCAGCCGGGTGCGGGCAGCGCGCAGCCAGGAGCGTTTCGGGACGTCCGCCGGGTCGCGTGCAGGCAGGTGCACCACGAGCGCAGGGTCGACGGCGGCGTCGATCGCGGCGAGGGCGCGGCGGGAGTCGGCGTACAGCGCCGGTTCGATGCGCACGCTGACGGCGTCGTGGCCGATCAGGTGCCGGGCACCGTCGGGCCAGGCGACCACCGCGCTTGTCGCTTCGTAGAGCACGGTCACCGGCCCGTTCGGGGTGGTGAGGCTGGCTCCGTCCGGGCCGATGACCAAGGCGGTGCGGTGCGAGTCGTGGGAGCGGTGGCGCTTACCGGTGACAGCGAACCGTGACCGGTTCGGGGCCTGTTCGAACCCGTGCCGCTCCAGGGCGTGCCCTTCGGGGGCCATGACCAGCGCAGTGTCCAGCGCTGTCGCGGCCTCGTCACGGACGTCCTCGGCGGTGACCTTCGCCAGCTGCTCGGCGAGGGCTTCGACCGGTTCGACCGGGGCGTCGGTCAGCAGGTCGATCGCGCTCTGCGGCAGGCGCTTCGCGTCGAGTTCGGCGTGCCGCAGCACCTCTTCGGCCATCGTCCGCAGGCTGGCGAACTCCGCCTCGGAAACCGGTTGTGCGGCTAGCTCCTTCACGACCCGGACGAAGCCTTCGATGACTTCATGCTGCCGGTCGGGCAGCCCGTCGACGACGGCGGTTACGGTGGCCTGGGTGCCGCCGCCGGTGTCGTAGGTGGCCGCGGCGGTGTACGACAGGCCGCCCTCCTGCCGCAGTTCCCGGAACAGCGCCCGGTCCAGGGCTCGGGCGTACAGGGACGCGGCGGTCGACCGGCGCAGCCGCGCGTCCATCGCCACTACCCGGGTCGGGCCGGTGAAGTACGCCGGGGTCACCGGCAGCGCGCTCGGTTCGGCGGGCAGCGGCTGGCGCGGTCCGTCGGGCAGGTCCAGCTCCAGGCCTTCGGGTACGCCGTCGCCGGAGATCCACAGGGCCGCGTTGCCGCTCGTGAACCACGTCGCCGCCCACACCGAGAGCTGTTCTCCGGTCAGCGCGGGCACGCCCCATTCCGGGTACGCCGCGAGGCCCGCTCCGCGAGCTCCGTGGCGCCACAGCAGCAGCGGCTCGCTGAGGCTCTGGCCGCGGCCGGCGGCCTCGGTCTCCAGGATCTTGCGTTCGATGTCGAGCCGGTCCAGTGGCAGGTCGCGCAGGGACGCGCACACGCCGTTGAGGAAGCGGACCACGTCGCCGGGCGTGCCCTCCATGGAGAACATGGTTGCCGTCAGGCCGGTGCCGCCGTTGAAGTGATAGTCGGCCAGGCCCTGCCGGTGCAGTGCCAGGTGCTCGACCAGATGCGTGATGCCTGCGGTGGGCAGGGTCTCGTCGGCCCGGCCGACGCGGAACACCAGCCCGGCGCGCGTGGGGCCGGTGCGTGGCGCGAACAGCGCCGGAATCTGCCCGACCTGCGTGGTGTGGATCGTCATTCGTCAGCCCTTCACAGCACGGCGTGCGGTCCGGAAAGCCTTCACGGGGTCGGCCGACCACATCTGCCATGGATATGCAGTCGTGCACCGGCCGAGGGCCGCGAAGTGCGGCGCAGCATCCGCCAGGCCGCCGCCCTGGTAGAACGCGAACGCGAATGCCGTGTGCGCGGCGACCCAGCCGGGGGCGGGGCGGTAGTCAGGGTGAAGCACCGAGGCCTGCGCCGCGTCGCGCAACTCCTGGCGCACCCGATCCTGGGCCAGGTACGGGTACAGCCCGCCTTGCGCCGTGTGGAAAGCGTGCTCGATGTGCGCGATCGCCACGGCCGCGCCGGACAGCGAACCGGCGGGGCTGTCGGCCAGGCACTGGCGGGCGAACGCGTGCAGGTCCTCCAGCGTGCCGTCCCATTTCGGGCACAGGTGCTGCAGCAGCAGCTCCTGTGCGTGGTACGGCACGTCGCAGTGCTCGGCGGCCAGCCCGTAGCGGCGGCGGCCCTCGTCGATCCCGAAGTTCAGGCCGCGGGCGGTGGTCAACCGCATCGTCCACGCTGCGGCGTTGCCGCGGTCGAGGGCGGTGGCGTCGGCCAGCACGCGCTCGGCCTCGCACAGGCGCTCATGGAACAGTTGCCACTGGGCGCGGCTGACGTGCTGGGCTCCGTAGCTGCTGCGGGCGCGCCATGCCAGGGTGATCAGGCGGGCGCCCAGCAGGGTGCGGGCCAGTGACGAGTCGCGTTCGGTGTCGACGGTTCGCTGGAGGAAGTTCTCGCTGGCGCGCTGGGCGGCGACGAAGGCGACAGCGGGTCCCTGGTCGGCGCGGGCCGGCAGCCCGGCGAAGTACGCGGCCACGGCAGGCCAGTCGCCGCCGCGAACCGCCTGGCGGAGCGGGGCGAGGCCCGGGTCGTGCAAGACCGGGTCGGTGGCGCGGGTGAGCAGCCCGCCGAGATTGATCACGGACCGGGATCCTACGGTCGAGCCGACCCGTATGCTGCCCCGTTTTCACCTGGCGACCTCGTCCGTACGGCTGATCGTGGCATCGCCGAGGTCGGGTGGCGAGCCGCGTCCTTTCATGACCTCCGGGCTGCGCCGACCTTGAATCGGGCAATTCGGACTGGCGACTATGCCTCGAGGTGACCGTCATTGCTGCCCGCACCTGGCGCAGTCTCGGGGCGCACTTCACCTTGTGACGCTGCCGGGCGGTTGGCAGGTCGCGCGTGCACCGCGTCCCGCCAGAATTCGAGTCCCTCCTGTGCATGCACCGTTTCCGGGTGATCGCTTCCGAAGTGCCGAACCAGATCCACATGCAACGCGGTGAAAGCCGCCACCGCAGCCACCGGATCACCGGCCAATCCAAGACACTCGGCGACGCTGGCACGGGCGATCATCGTCCGAGGGTGATATTTGCCCAGCACCCGTTCTTCGTCTGCCAGAACGGCCTTCAGCGCCTCCAGCGCGCCATGCACATCGCCTGCGACTCCGCGCCACCGGGCCAGTTCGTGCCGCGCCGCCAGGGTATTGGGGCTGTCTGGCCCTTGGATCCGCAACCAGTCTTCGAGGATCTGCTCGTACGCGGCCGCCGCTCCGACCGCATCCCCGGACTCGCCCCTCCAACGGGCGAGCTCATGGCGCGTGTCCACCGCGTCACCACTGTTCGCACCGAACGTCCGGACCATGTCCGGGAGCAATGCCTCGATTTTGGCGAGCGCCCCGGCGGGGTCGCCCGACTCGCCTTGCGAACTGGCATGCTCGTACCGGGCGTACAGGGTATCGGGATGGAAGCGACCAAGCCGTGACTCCAACGCCAGGTGCAGTTTCTCGAAATAGTCGGCAGCGACGCCGGCTTGGCCGGCGGCGCGCTGGCTAAGCCCGAGATGGGACAGCAGGGCATGCGCTCGTAGGACCGGCCGCCGCAGGATGACCGCGACAAGACGGCCCCACCAGTTCGCGTGGACCGGAACGGCGAGCAGCTCGGGCCCGGCGACGACGTAGAGTGTGCTGGCGTTCGCCCGGAGCGCGCGGGCGAACGGCTGATCGCGCTCGATCATGGGCCATACGGCTTCCAGCGCATCCGCCGCGACGATGGCGGCCTCGGTCCGCTCTGGCGAGGTCAGTCGGTCCCGCCCGACTCGTTGGACCAGCGCGTGGACTCGGAGCGTCGCGACAGGATCCTGGGCGTTGAAGACGGCCAGGCTCACACGATGAAAGGAGGCAAGCGTACGTCTCACGCTGTCCGGGTCCACCGGCCGCCTACCGATACGGGACAAATACGCGAGTACCGGTGGCGCGGTCAGCACGGCGCCCGGAATCCCATCGGGATCCAGATGAGCGACGATTCGGAGCAGGAGGCCCGCGCTCCCGGCCGGCTCAATCTGATCCGCGCGTTCGATGGACAGTGCTGTGGCCGTGGTCACGAGCGAGGGATACTCGTCCGGCAGATCCGCCGAGGCAGGCAGCAGCGCCGCCAACGGCTCGCCCCTGCGGGCGAACGCCATGCGATAATCTGCGCAGGTCAGGTGCTGATCTGCGATGTAGGTCGCCGCTTGGGACAGAATCAAAGGAAAGTAGCCGAGCTCGGCGGCCAGCGATTCGCTTCCGGTCAGGCTCCCGGGTCGTTCGGCCAACAGGCGCTTGAGATAGTCGGCAGCCTCGCCGGGGCTGAATCCGCCGACTTCGATCGTCGTCGACGTGCCTCTGGCGATGGCCTCGTCCCGGCGACGGGTGGTCACCAGAGTTTCGCCGGCCGTCTCGGGTGGCCACAGCCCGTTGAGATCGCCCCCCGATGTCACGTCGTCGAGCACGATCAGCCACTGCATTCGGCCTGTGCCGAGCCATTCGAGGAATTTCGCGGCCGCTTGCTCCAGATCCTCGAATTCGAGCCCGCTGACGCGGGAGTACGCGTCGGCGTAAGCCGAAAGAACGCCTGCCCTGCTGCCGGCGTTGACCCAGACCAACAACTCAAGCGAGCCGTGCCCGTCAATCCAGCGTTCGCGGGCGTAGGCCGCGGCGAGCTGAGACTTACCGACACCACCTTGACCCCTGAGTAAGGTCATACCGGTGATCGAACCATGGCGGACGGTGCCGTTCGGTCGATGACCGATCCTGCCGAAAAGGGAGCTCCGCGCCTGGAATCCCCGAGCGATGGGGGGCAACTTTCCGACCTGAATGGGCGGCGTCGCCGGTCCCAGGTAGCCCTTCTTGACGCGTTGCGGTCGGACGTCGGACCGGGACTCCGCTTGCCGGTGGCCACGCCTCGAGGCAAGGTGCTGGATCGCGCCGGTGATGATGACGACGAGTAGAGCCAGCACCCCCACAACGGGCCAAATCACCTCCGGGCGATCGACCAACGCCTTCAGTTCTGACGGAATCGACTCTGTCGCGATATTGGTGACCACGGCCAGAACGGAAAGCAGACATGCGCTTAGTCCCGCGAGAACCGTCAAAGCCGGGAAGACGAGCTTCGCCACTCTCTGGGACCCCATAGTGCGCCATCGTCCCATCGATTCCGGAAGATGGTCTACGGGCCGAAGGTCTTACTTCCGAACCACGCGGAGTCCGGCACATCGCTGACCTGTGCTGAGCCTACGATGGCCGCGTGGCCATCGAGATGGCGTCTTCCTGATGTGCGACGGATCTTGCCCGATGGCGGACCGCCCGTTCGCCTGTGCCGTTGTCGTGACAGCAGAGGACGGCTCACCATGGCGGGAGGACGCACGTATTGACGTTCAAGCTCGTACACGCGTTGGTGAACCTGATGGTCTCCATCGATCTTGCGGAGGAGGAGGCCATCCCGTTTGAGGTCGGTTCGGAGCTGCTGGGTGACACAGTCGGGCTGCTTGGCGACCTCACTGCCGAGGAATCCGCGGAGCTGATCGCGCTGATCGCGCAGATTGCCGCGCCGGAGACCGATCCCGAGCGTGGCGAAGCCTTGGCGGAACTGTCCGAAACCCTCGGCCTCATCGAGGAATCATGAGCCCGACGGCGGGTTGGCGCGGCGGCCGAGCGCGAGCACTTCTCCGGCCACGCTGTTTGACCTTTGAACATACGATGCCGCCCGTGAAGGCGGCGACGTTCATCCGACGATGGCTGCGAACTCTGGCCCTGTCCGCGCTGATCATCGGGCTCGCCGCGATGTCCGTCCTTGCTGCCCGCCAGGCCTTGCAGGAGATGGGCCCTTCCTGGCGGGCGGCACACGGCCACGGCATCGCGGGCACGTTCACCGCCGAGGACATGTACGAGATCGGCCGTGGCCGGAACCAAGTTTGGCTCGGCACGTTCGTCAGCGACGACCGTACAGTGACGCGCACTGGCGTGCAGTTGAGCGGCGTGCCGGCGGAGATGGCCCTGGGCGTGCAGGTCCGGGTGCTGGACTCGGGCGCGCGGCGGGTCGTCTACGGGCCGGGGGCCGTCGCCGCCGTGCCGGCGAGGGCTGTTGTGCTTCTGATCTTGGTGCTCTTTTGGTCGGGTGCCGGCCTATTCGGCGCGATGAGGGTGCGGCGCTGGCTGTCACATCGTCGGCAGCAGCGGCAGCTGCTCGAACACCGCGTGCCACAGGAAGGCGGGCACGCGGTCCGAGTTGCCAATGCTCCAAAGAGGCGGATCCCTCGCGATGCCCGCCGCCGCACAAGCAGCCGATGAGATGTATCGCGTCGCTGAGGAGAGGCTCACCGTGGGTCGAGGTCCTGGGGCAGCAGGGTGACGAGGTCCTCGCGGGCCGGTTCGGCGATCTTGCTGAGCCGCCCCGACTGGCGCACGATCATCTTGTCGAGCACCTGCCGGGCCGTGCGGCCGTTGCCGAACCCCGGCCCCCGCGACATCGCGGTGAAGTGCTTGAGCAGCGCCGCCCGCGTCTCCAGCATCAGCTCGTACCCGAACGCGCTCGCGTGCTGCTCCACGATGGTGACCAGCTGCGCCGGCGTGTAGTCGGCGAAGTGCACGGTGTGCGCGAACCGCGACCCGAGCCCCGGATATGCCTTCAGGAACTCGGCCATCTCCGCGTCGTACCCGGCGGCGATCACGACCACGTCGTCGCGGTGGTCCTCCATCAGCTTCACCAGCATGTCGACGGCCTCCCGGCCGAAGTCCGCGCCACCGCCCCGCTCGGTCGGCGCGAGGGTGTACGCCTCGTCGATGAACAGCACCCCGCCCCGGGCCCGCTCGAACACCTCCTTGGTGCGCTGCGCGGTCTGGCCGACGTACTCGGCGACCAGGTCGGCCCGGCTGACCTCGACCAGCTGCCCGCTGGCCAGCAACCCCAGCGCGGTCAGCACCTGCCCGTACAGGCGGGCGACGGTGGTCTTGCCGGTGCCGGGCCCGCCGGAGAAGATCAGGTGCCGGCCCAGGGCGGGCACCGGCAGCCCCGCCTCGGCCCGCTTGCGTGAGGTCGCCAACAGGTTGACGGTGTCGTTGACCTCGCGTTTGACCTCTTCCAGCCCGACCAGCCCGGCGAGTTTGGCGCGCAACTGCGCCAGGTCGGGCCGTTCGGCGGTGCCGCCCAGACGGATGCCGCCGGTCGGTGGCGGGCCGATGTCCTCCGGGCGCAGCCGGGTCAACTCCGGGGCGGAGACGACCTCGGCCCGGGACAGGCGCTGAGCCTGCCGCCCGATGGCGTCCTCGAACACCTTGCGCGCGGTACGGCCGTTGCCGAAGGCGCTGTCGCGCGGGATGAGCGCGAACAGGTTCTTCAGCGCCTGGCCGGTGCCGTAGTCGAGGGTGTAGCGGTGGCGTTTGCAGAAGTTCTCCACGATGGTGACCAGCTCGTCGTCGGAGTAGCTCTCGAACTCGATGGTCCTGGTGAACCGGGAGGCCAGGCCGGGGTTGGACGACAGGAACGCCCGCATCTGCGGGGAGTAGCCCGCGGCGACGACCACGATGTCCTCACGGTGGTCCTCCATCAGTTTGACCAGCGTGTCGATGGCCTCCTGCCCGAACGAGGGCCCGGTGCCGCCGCCCTCGTCGGTCAGCGCGTACGCCTCGTCGATGAACAGCAGGCCGCCGAGCGCCGACTCGAACTTCTCGGTGGTCTTGATGGCGGTGCCGCCGATGATCTGGGCGACGAGGTCGGCGCGGGCCACCTCGACGACGTGCCCCTTGCGCAGGGTGCCCAGCGCCTGCAGGATCTGCCCGTACAGCCGGGCGATGGTGGTCTTGCCGGTGCCGGGCGGGCCGGCGAAGACCAGGTGGCGGCTCATCGGCGGCGGCGGCAGCCCGACCGCGGTGCGGCGTCCGGCCAGCAGTTGCAGGTCGACGAGCATGTTCACCTCCTGCTTGACCCCGGCGAGTCCGACCAGGCCGTCGAGTTCGGCCAGCAGGCCCTCCAGTGCCGGCGGCGGCGCGGCGCGGCGGGACTCGCCCGTCGGGACCGGACGGTCGTCGGCGTGCCCGGTGGCGGTGCCGGCCGGGTCGCCGGCTTCGCGCCGCAGGTCGGGCTGCTGGTTGTCATGGCTGTCCAGATCGGCCACGGCCAGGTCCACGTCGCCGATTGTCTGGTGCAGGCCGCTGCCGCCGTTGTGGTGCAGCGTGCAGCCCTTGATCGACGAGGACCGGACCTGGCCGACCCGGATGCCGTCGCCGGTGTTGCCGGAGATCTCGCAGCGGGTGGCCCAGACCGCGCCGTCGTCGTCGACCAGCAGGCCCATGCCGCGTGCGGCTGTGATGGAGCACTCCTCCAGCACCAGTTCGCCGCCGGCCGTGATCTGTACCCCGTGCCCGGCGGACTCCTCGACCTGGCATTCGCGCAGCGTGCCCGCGCCGCGTTCGCCGACGAGCACGCCCGTCTCGCCGGAGCCGGTCAGCCTGCTGGCGCGCAGCAGGGGTGTGCCGCCGTCGACGGTGTAGAGGGCCGCGCCGAGCGAGCCGGACACCGTGCAGTCTTCCAGGCGTCCTCGCCCGTCGCCGGAGACGGTGATGCCGTGGCCGCGGCTGCCGGTGATCGACAGCCGCTGCAGCAGCGGGTCGGCACCGCCGACCACGGCCAGCCCGGCGCCGCTGTCGGCGATGGCCAGGTCCAGGTAGGTGCCGGTCGCGCCGCCTGTGACGACCATGCCGTGGGTCGCGGCGGAGGTGACCGACGCGCCGGTCACGCGCGGGTCGGCGCCGCCGTCGACGACGATGCCCGCGCCGCCGGTGGCGGTGAAGTGGCAGTCCTCGACCAGCGGAGTGGCCTGGCCGGTCACCAGCAGGCCCGCCTCCTGGGTGTCGGTCACCGTGCTGGTGCGGAGCACGGCCTCGCACTCGCCCTCGACGGCGATCGCCGGTCCGGCTGCCCGGGACACGGTGCAGCGTTCGACGGTGAGACGGGACTGCTCGGTGCCGCAGATGGCGTTGCCGCCGACGTCGGCGACGATGCTGTCGCGCATCACCAGCGCCGCCGACGCCCGTACCACCACCGCCGAGGTGCGTACCTGGCTCAGAGTGGTCTCCTGGACGGCCACCGTGGCGTGGTCGACGGCGATGATCCCGGCCCCGGCGGTGTTGCGGATGTGGCAGCGCGACACCGTGAGGTCGCCCGATGCCCTGGCGTAGATCGCCGCGCCGGCCTGCGCCCGGATCTCGCATTCCTCCAGCAGCAGCCGCCCGGCGGGGATGTCGATCGCGGACAGGTCGAGATCGGAGCAGGCCAGGGTCAGCCCGCTCAGGGTCGCCTCCTCGGCCTCCATCACGACGGCGCTGCCCGCGGGCGCGGCGATGACGACCGTGCCGGGCCCTTCCTCGCTGGTGATGGTGCAGGGCACGTGCAGCGTCAGTGACTCGCTGTAGGTCCCGGGCAGGACGCTGATGATCCAGCCCGCGCGGACCGCCTGCAGCGCGGCGCCGATGGTGCGGTAGGAGTCCGGGGCGGTGGCGGAGACGGTGAGGACGCGATGGTTCACCGGAGGACCTTTCCATGTGGGGAGGGCGGGCACCCGAGTCGGGCCCGGGCCGGGTCTGCGGGCCCATGCCCGCACGGCCCGCGGTTCGTACAGTGCCGCCAGCCGCCGCTTGCCGTCGGCTTCGGTAGCGGCGAGTTCGGTGGGGAGTACGGATGGGACACGTGACAAGGTGGGGCCGGCTGGGCGCGGTGGCGGTGCTTGCCTTCGCGGGTCTGCTGATTCCGGCCGGCCCGGCTGTGGCGGCACCTGACTGCGCCCCGCCTGCCCGGAACGTCGTACCGGATCTGCCCTGGGCCCAGCAGTGGCTGCGCCCGCAGCGGATCTGGCCGCTGACCCGCGGTGAAGGGGTCACCGTCGCGGTCCTGGACTCCGGTGTGGACGGGCAGGTTCGCCAGCTGCGCGGCCGGGTCGACCCGGGGCAGGACACGCTCACCGGAGGCCGCGCGGACACCGACTGCCTGGGCCACGGCACCTTCGTGGCGGGCATCGTGGCCGCGGGCGAGCAGCCGGGGGTGGGGTTCACCGGGCTCGCCCCGCAGGCGCGGGTGCTGCCGCTGCGGGTCACCGCCGACAACGAGCACCCGCCGTCGGAGACGGCGCTGGCCGCGGCGATCCGGGTGGCCGCCCAGCGCGGCGCCCGGGTGATCGTGGTCGGTACGCCGGTGGTGCGGGCCGGGGCCCAGCTGCGCGCCGCGCTGGAGGAAGCCGAGGCCAAAGACGCCCTGGTGGTCGTCGCATCCTGGGGTTCGACGCAGCAGGAGGTGCCGGTGGACCCGTGGGTGACCGGGCGCGTCCTGTCGGTGGGCGGCTTCGACCGCGAAGGCGGCCTGGTGTCGGGCACCGCGGCACCGGTCGACCTCATGGCGCCCGGTGCCGGGGTGCTCAGCCTGGGCCCGCGCGGCTCCGGCCACGTGGTCGAGGGCGGCAACGCGTACGCGGCCGCGTACGTCGCCGGAGCCGCCGTACTCGTGCGGGCGCACCACCCGCAGCTGACTGCCGCACAGGTCAAGCAGCGGCTGCTGGCCACCAGCGACCGGGTGCCCCGGCAGGTGCCCGACCCGCAGCTCGGCCACGGGGCACTCGACCTGTACGCCGCCGTCACCGCGGTACTGCCCGCCGAGCGCGGTGCGGCCGCCGCGGCTGTGCCGGTGTCGCCCGCGGTCGTCGCGCGCCCGCAGCCCGCCGACGACCGCGCGTTCCGCGTCGCGACCGTGGTCGCCGCCGCGGCGGGTGGGCTGACCCTGCTGATGGTGGCCGTGACGCTCGCCGCGCCGCGGATCCGCCGCCGGCGTGCCCGCGCGCGCTGAGGTGATGCCACCGGCGTCCGCCATGGTCAGTCCGAGCCGGCCGGCTGGTGCGCGGTGTGGATCAGCGTCGGCGCGAGCCGCCGGCTGACCAGCTGCGCCCGGCCCGGCGGCAGCCGCATCGGCTTTGCCTCGCCGAGGAAGACGCCCTCGGCCTTGTCGTAGGAGAACAGCAGGGCGCTGGTGCCCAGGTCCCACAGCCGCCGCAGCGCCGGATCGGACATCATCGCCCGCGACGCCCCCGAGGTCGTACGGGCCAGCACCAGGTGCAGGCCCACCTCGGAGCCCTGCGGCAGCGCGTCCAGCAGCGGCTCCAGCGGGCTGGTGTAGCCGCCGGCGAGCAGGTCGTAGTCGTCGATGATGACGAACAGGTGCGGCCCGGCCCACCAGTCGCGCCGGGCCAGCCGGTCCGGGGTGATGTCGGGTCCCGGCAGCCGCGGCGTGACCGCCTCCGCGGCCTGCTTGACCAGGTCGGTCAGGGCCGCGGTGGAGACCGCGTAACCGACCTGGATGTCGGGCGGCACCGCGTCGTACAGGTGGCGGCGGGTGTCGGCCAGCAGGATGCGGGCCTGGTCGGCGGAGTTGTTGCGCACGATGCTGCGGGCGATGAGGCGCAGCAGGTTCGTCTTGCCCGACTCGGACTCCCCGAAGATCATCAGGTGGGGCTGCTGGTCGAAGTCGTGCCACACCGTGTCGAGCTGGGCCTCGTCCAAACCCAGCGCCACCCGCCGCGGCGCGTCGGTCGCGGGCAGGTCCGCGGCCGGCAGCAGCGTCGGCAGCAGCCGCACCTTCGGGGCCCGCGGCCCCGTCCACGCCCGGGTGCTGTGCTCGGCGAGTTCCCGGGCGGTCTCGTTGAGGTCACCGGTCCGCGACACCCCGTCGATGCGCGGCAGCGCGGCCAGGAAGTGCAGCGCGTCGCGGGTCAGGCCGCGGCCCGGGATGGCCGGCACGTTGGCCGCCTGGCGCATCCCGATCTCGGAGTCGACCGGGTCGCCCAGGTGCAGCTCGAACCGGCTGCCGAGCAGGTCGCGCAGCCACGGCCGGATCTCCGACCAGCGCGAGGCCGTGACGATCAGGTGGATGCCATAGTTGAGGCCCCGCGTGGCCAGGTCGGAGAACGACGCCTCCAGGGTCTCGAAGTCCTGGTGCAGCGTGGACCAGCCGTCCACGATCAGGAACACGTCGCCGTAGCCGTCGTCGGCCCCGTCGGGCAGCGTGCCCTGTTCGCGGCGTTGCCGGTACTCGGTGATGCTGTCCAGGCCCAGCGCGGAGAAACGCAGCTCGCGGCGCAGCAGCAGATCGGTGACCTCGGCGACGGTGCGGCTGACCCGCTCGCGGTCCAGCCGGCCGACGACCCCGCCCACATGCGGCAGCCCCGCCAGCCCGGCCAGGCTGCCGCCGCCGAAGTCGAGGCAGTAGAACTGCACCTCGGCGGGGGTGTGGGTGAGTGCCAGCGCGGTGACCAGCGTACGGACCAGGGTGCTCTTGCCGCTCTGCGGAGCGCCGCCGACCCCGACGTGCCCACCCGCCCCGTTGAGGTCGGCGATGAGCAGGTCCCGGCGCTGTTCCGACGGGCGGTCGACGACACCGACCGGCACCCGCAGCCGCCCGAGCGTGCCGCGCTGCGCCTCGTCGAGCCCAGGGGTGGGCACGACGCCCAGGCCCCGCTCCGCGGTGATCCGCACCGGCGGCAGCAGCTGGTCCAGCGTCGGCGGCTCCTCCAGCGGCGGCAGCCACACCTGGTGCGCCTGCGGTCCGTGGCCGAGCAGCCGGGCGGCGATCACGTCGAGCAGACGCGGCCCGCCTGCCTGCGCGTCCTCACCTGCGGCGTCGTCGGCCACCGGCGGGGCGGCCGCGTGGTCGGGCACCGGCACGTGCCCGACGACGTACCTGGTCAGGTCCAGCCGGGCCCGTTCCTGGCGCTGGCGGCGCTCGGCGCGCTTGAGCGGGGCCGAGACGTACGCGGCCCGGAACCGGACCAGGGTGTTGGTGTCGATGCGCAGGTAGCCGTTGCCCGGCGCGGTCGGCAGTGTGTACGCGTCCGGCACCCCGATCACGCTGCGGCTCTCCCCGGCCGAGAACGTACGCAGACCGATGCGGTACGACAGGTGCGACTCCAGCTGGTGGATGCGGCCCTCGTCGAGGCGCTGGGAGGCCAGCAGCAGGTGCACGCCGAGGCTGCGGCCCAGCCGCCCGATCATGACGAAGGTGTCCAGGAACTCGCGCTTGGTCGCCAGCAGCTCGCTGAACTCGTCGACCACCACCAGCAGCGTCGGCAGCGGCGCGAGCGGGGCCCCGCCGACCCGGGCCTTCTCGTAGTCGCGAAGCGAGCTGTGCCCGGCCTGGCGCAGCAGCTCCTGACGCCGGACCAGCTCGCCCTGCAGCGCCTCCTGCATCCGGTCGACCAGCGGCAGCTCGTCGGCCAGGTTGGTGATCAGCGCCGAGGTGTGCGGCAGGGTCTCCAGCCCCAGGAACGTCGCGCCGCCCTTGAAGTCCACCAGGATCACGTTGAGCACATCGGAGCTGTGCGTCACCGCCAGCGCCAGCACCAGCGTGCGCAGCAGCTCGCTCTTGCCCGAACCGGTCGCACCGATGATCATCCCGTGCGGGCCCATGCCGCCCTGCGCGGCCTCCTTGAGGTCCAGCTCCACCGGGGTGCCGTTCGCCGACACCCCGATCGGCACCCGCATGTGGTCCCACCGCGAACGCCCTGTGCGCGCCGCGGCCGGGTCGAACGTCTCGGCGTCGCCGAGCCCCAGCAGCACGGTCAGGTCCAGGTCGAGGGTCAGCGAGTCGGCCGTCTCCGCCGACGAGCCCAGCCGGTACGGCGACAGCCGCCGGCCCAGCACCCGCGCGTGGTCCAGCCCCAGCCGGTCCGGGGTGCTCAGCGCGGTCGCGCTGTCGCGGCCCTGCGGGTCCGCGCCGATCATCTCGACCACGTCGGGCCGCACCAGCAGCCGCAGCGTGACCGGGTCGACCGCCCAGCGCAGCGACTCCGACAGGTCCACCACCGTGCAGTTGCGCACGCTGCTCATCGCGAACCGCGACGTCGGCGGGATCGGCACCCCGTCGACGACGATCACCGTGTACGGCTCCTCCCGGCTCGGCAGCGCAGGGTCGTCGAACCGGGGCCGGTCGTTGAACGCCGGGCCGAGCAGCCGCTCCAGATCGGCGAACGTCTCCGCGACCTGCCGGGCCGCGCCCGCGCCGTCGCTGTGCCCGGGATGCTGGGCGTGCGGCAGCCACTTCACCCAGTCCCAGCGCGGGTGGCGCTCGGCCGGCGCGCAGACCACGATGCGCAGGTCGTCCGGGCTGTGGAAGGTCACCAGCTGCCCCAGCATCGCCCGCACGAGGTCCAGGCCGTGCTCGTCGGCGGGCTGCCGGTTCGTCGCGCTCCGGCCCTCGTCCGGCGTGGCGGGCTCGTCGGTGGACTGCACCAGCACCCGCGCGAATCCGCGCAGCTGCACCGCGATCGGGGTGCCGGGCACGGTCCAGTGCGCCTGCAGGAACCGGCGCAGCGCCCGCGCCGACAGCGGCTCCAGGTCCTCCACCGGCTTGGTCTGCGGCGGAGTCAGGGTCACGGTCAGCCGCTGGCTGCCCAGCCCGAGCCTGATCTCGGCGAAGTCGCCGCCGGACGGACGGCGCTCCCACATCCGCCGGTTGCCCGCCAGCGACCACAGCACCTCCGGATCCGGATGGTTCCAGAACAGCGCAGCCGCCTGCTTCTCCGACAGCTGCCGCACCTGGCGGCGCATCTGGCCCAGGTAGCGCAGGTAGTCGCGGCGCTCGCCGCGCAGCCGCTGCTTGCGCTCACCGCCGCCGCGGCCCAGCTGGCTGACCAGCATGCCCAGGCCCGACACGCCCATCATGCCGCCGGCCACATAGGTCAGCGACGACGAACCCGGCTGGATGAAGATCAGCGCCATCGCGCCGGTGCCCAGCGCCATCGGCAGATACGTCAGCATCGACGACATGTCGACACCGCTCAGCTCGGGCAGGGTCGGCGGCTCCTGCAGGATCATCTCGCCGCGGGGGAGCGGAGGCCCCGGCTGTCGCACGGGCCGGCGGAAGATCACCGTGGTCATGGGCTCTCCCAGTGAGCGGGCGGCAGAACCCGTTCATTCTGCGTGCCGCGACGGCAGGCGGCTTGGGCCCGCAGGCCCATGTTCGGCCCGGTCACCGCCGCTAGCCTGCTGTGGTCGCCACGCCGTGGCAGGGAGAGAGTCACTGTGAACGTCAGCACCTCCGCAGAGCGTTGCCGGCTCACGATCATCGGGCCCCACGGCAGCATCGACCTCGCGGTCCCCGCCATGCTGACCCTGGCGGACGTGACCCCGGCCATCGTCGACCTGCTCGGCGAGGAGACCGCCCGCGAAGTCGCCGGCCGCGGCGCCGTCCTGCAGAAACTCGGCGGCAGACCGCTCGACGAGGAGCAGACCGCGGCCGCCCTGGGCCTGCGCGACGGAGACGTCGTCTACCTCAACGTCCGCGACAATCCCATGCCGACCTTCGCCCACGACGACCTCATCGAAGGCGTGGCCGCAGGGGTCCGCCAGCGCCCCGGCCGGTGGAACCCCGCCCGCGCCCGGCACACCCTGCGCGCGGCGGCGGGCGTCGCCCTCGCCGCGGGCCTGGCCGCGCCGCTGTCGCCGCAAGCCGGACCGGCACACGCGCTGACCGCCGCAGGCATGTCCGCCGTACTGCTGCTGGCCGCCACCCTCGCCGCCCGGGCCCTGGCCGACCGGATCGCCGGGCTGGTCCTGGGCGGCGGAGCGGTCCTCTACGCGGCAGCCGCGGGCCAGCTGACGCCCGTCCTGATGAGCGGAGCCACCGCTGGGCAGGCGCCGCCCGACCTTGCCGCACGCCTGGCCGCCGCCGTGGCCATGGCCGCCGCGGTCAGCGTCGCCGTCGCCGTGGCCGTCGGCGACCTGCGACCCATGGCCTTCGTCGTCGTGGCCACCAGCGCGGCGGTGACCGCCGGAGCGCTGCTGGCCGCCAGCGGCCTGCTGACACCGCTCGCCGCCGCGGCCGTGATCACCGTGTTCGCGCTGCTGATCAGCCCGCAACTGCCGTCGCTGGCGTTCCGGCTGGGCGGGCTGCGGCTGCCCGACCTGCCCACCACCCCCGAGGACATCACCCGCGACGTGGAGCCGGTGCCCGACGCCGCGCTGCAGGAACGCACGATCGTCGTCGACCGCTACCTGACGGCCGGGCACCTCGCGATCGCGCTGGTCGCCGCGGGCGGGCTGTGGCTGCTCGCCGACCGGGCCGGCTGGGCCCCGCCGACACTGGCCGCGGCGGTGTGCGTGCTGCTCCTGCTGCGCACCCGGCTGCTCACCGGCGCCTGGGCCCGCTGGGCGCTGACCGCCGCCGCCGGATGGGGCCTGCTGCTGCTGGCCCTGCGGCTGACCGGGCCGGCGTTCCAGCTGATCGGCCTGCCCGCCGCCGCACTCGTGACCGGACTCGGCCTGCTCGCCGTCGTGCGCACCCCCGACAGCCGCCGGCCGCGACCCTACTGGGGCCGCGCCGCGGAGCTGTTCGAGACCACCCTCGCGGTCGCGCTGATCCCGCTGCTGCTGGCGGTGCTCGGCGTGTACGGCTACGTCCGCGGCCTGGCCGGCTGACCGTGCAGACCAAACGCGACCAGCTCCAGGCCCACAACTTCGTCGTCGGGCGGCTGCGCTCGGCGCTGCTGACCGGCGAGCCCGACGCGCTGGAGACCCCGACCCGCCGGTTCAGCGTCGCCGCGTTCGCCGGGCTGATCATCGGCGCGATCATCGTCGCGGGCTGCGGGGCGTACGGCTTCTTCTTCCCCGGCGGCAACACCTCCTGGCGCGAACCGGGCACCATCATCGTCGAGAAGGAGACCGGCACCGCCTACGTCTACGACAGCACCGCCGGCGTCCTGCGCCCGGTCCGCAACCGCGCCTCCGCGCTGCTGCTGACCGGCCCCGACTCCACCGTGCGCTCGGTGTCGGTCAAGTCGCTCGACGGCGTGCCGCACGGCCTGCCCGTGGGCATCACCGGCGCACCCGACTCACTGCCCGCGGTCGCCCGGCTCAGCCGCGACCCGTGGCTCGTCTGCGCCACCAGCACCCCCGAGGTCACCGGCCAGTCCCGCCCGGCCGTGCTGCTCGCCATCGGCGCCGCCGACCTCGCCGCCACCCCGGTCGACCGGGCGGCGCTGGTCGCCACCCTCGACGGCACCCGCTACCTCATCTGGGGAAACCGCCGCATGCGGGTCGCCGACCCGGCCGCCGCGGTGGCCCTGGCCCTCGACGGCGTACGGCCCGTGCCGGTCGCCGACACCTGGCTCAACGGCCTGCCGGCCGGACCCGACCTGGCCCCGCCGCCCATCGCCAACGTCGGCGCGCCCGGACCGGCCGTCGACGGCAGGCCCACCCGGGTCGGTCAGGTCCTGCGGGTGTCCGGAGCCGACGACGACAGCGCCGGCTTCCGGCTGGTGCTCGCCGACGGGCTGGCGTCGCTGACCCCGACGATGGCCGAGCTGATCCTCGCCGATCCGCGCAGCCGGGCCGCGTACGACGGCAGCCCGCGCGCGGTGGCGGTCAGTTCCGCCGGCGTGGTGTCGGCCCCGGTCTCCGGCCGGCCGATCGGCGACGGCGGCCTGCCGGCCCGGCCGCCGCAGCTGCTGGACCCCAATGACCTGGGCGAGCAGGTGCTGTGCGCGCGGGCCACGTTCGGCGCCGATGCGAGCCTGGCGCTGGTCACCGCACGGGTCGGACACCTGCGCGCGGCCACCCCGCCGCCGGGCGCGGTGGACCAGCGCTCGGCGACCCTGGTCGCGGTGGCCGCCGGGGCAGGGGTGCTGGTGCGCCCGGAGACCGCGCCCGGCCGTCCCGGCAGCGCCCGGTGGCTGATCACCGACGTCGGCGTGCGCTACCCGATGACCGACGCGGCGGTCGCGGCGCTCGGCTACGGAGGCGTCACGGCCGTGGACCTGCCCGCGACCCTGCTGGCGCTCGTGCCGTCAGGTCCGGTGCTCGATCCGGTGGCGGCCGCGTCCGGCTGACACCGGACACGTCGGGCCAGGTAGTGGGCCCGGGGACCCACCCTCCTGTTTGGGCCTGGGAGAGCGGTTACCGCGCCGTTACGGTCAGCGCGATCGGTCGCTGTCGAACCTGGAAGGTGAATGGACATGGCCAACACCCTTGACATCCCCGTAGCGGAACTGCGGGCCGCGCTGCAGCAGTTCCGCGACCTGGAGCGGGAAGCCGAGCAGGTGCGCAGCGCCGTCGACGGCGGCGTGCGGGGCATCGGCAACAGCTGGTACGGCCAGGCCCGTACCGCGTACAACGCCGAGATCGACAACTGGCTGGCCGACTACCAGCGGATGGTCGCCCAGCCCATGACGCAGCTGACCAACTGGTTCCAGCAGATGATCGTGATTATGGAGGACGTCGAGGCCCAGAACAGCTGACGTCGCCGTCCCACCCGACACCCGCCACATCCGAAGGAGACAGTCATGGCGTTCGGAATCACCTACGAGGCCGTGCTGCACGCGGCCGACCGGCTGCGCGCCGAGAACACCCGCCTCAACGGCATCGTGGACCGCATGGAGTCCACCGCGCGCAACAACTTCGCCAACTGGAGCGCACTGAGCGAGGGCACCTACGTCAGCGTCGCGGCGACCTGGAAGAGCCAGGCGACCGTCATGCACACCGACATGGAGGCCAGCATCAAGCGCCTGCTGCAGAAGGTCGAGAACTACCAGGACGCCGACAACCGGGCCTCCAAGATCTGACACGGTTCGGCGAAGGAGGGAGCAGGCCATGGGCAAGGAGCTGAAGGTCGACCCGGCCGCCATGAACGGCGCCGCGCAGGTGTTCCGTGGCCTGCCGGCGACCTTGGACGGCCCCCAGCGCGACTTCTACCCGGTCGTGCTGTCCATCGGCGACTTCGAACCGGGCAAGAGCCTCAAGACCGTGATCGAGGCCGGCGCCAAGGACTGGGAGACGGTGCTCGCCACGCTGAGCAACGTCTTCGTGGACTGCGACGGTGTGCTGGTCAGCGCGGCCACGCTGCTGAAGGACTCCGACGAGAGCAACGACCCGTTCGTCCTCGACGACATCAATTCGATCGTGAGTTAGGCGCACGCCATGCCGGAGTGGAGCGACTGGGATTGGCGCAAGGTCCAGGCCTTGCTGGTCGGTGACGTCAGCCGGGACGGCTACACCCACGTCAACGACAAGGGCGCGACCAATCCGCAGCACCTCTTCGACATGGGGCAGAAGGTCGTCAACGCCGGGCTCGCCCTGAATTCCGTGTACATCGCCGTCATGCAGCAGCGCAAGAAGCTCATCACCGACGACGCCTGGACCGGCGACGCGTCGCGGGCCTTCGACGCGGTGCTGGGCAGCATCCGCCGCATGATCACCCAGAACCAGCGGCTGATCAACGGCGGCGAGAACTGGATCCAGGAGATGAACCGGGCCGGCATCGGCCTGGACAAGGCGATCAACGACATGATCGCGCTCAACCACGAGGGCGCCCAGCGCACCCACGACCGCTACACCGAGCTGTACGAGCACTGGCGGCAGACGGCCACCTGGATAGCCACGCCCTACGGGGGGCACTGGTCGTCGCCCGAGCCGCACCGGCCCTGGTTCGTCACCAGCGAAGGCGAGACGATCTACACCTCGTCGTCCTATCCCGACATCGACCAGGACATCAGCCGCAAGGCCCGGGAGCTGCTGGACACCCTCGCCAACGTGTACCACGACGTCGAGGTCGGCCTGGGGCAGCTCAAGCCGATCACGGCGCTGCCCGCGCCGATCCCGCCGACCGACGACCCACCACCGCCACCAGGTGGAGGCGGGCCGCCGCCCCCTGGTGGCGGCGCGCCCCCACCAGGGGGCGGTCCACCGCCCCCGGAGACCGGCGGAGGTCCGCCGCCGCCGGGTGGCGGCGCGCCCCCGCCCGGCGGCGGCGGAGCACCGCCGCCCACCGGCGGCGGATCGCCGCCCCCACTCGGCGGGGGCTCCCCGCCACCGCTGGGGGGAGGCTCGCCACCGCCACTCGGGGGTGGCGCTCCACCGCCTCTCGGGGGTGGCGCTCCACCGCCACTCGGTGGAGGTACTCCGCCACCGATCGGCGGAGGCTCTCCGCCGCCCATCGGCGGCGGTCCGGGCTCCGGCCCGGGCGGCCCCGGCGGTCCTATCGTGCCCCCGCACCTGCCCGGCATTCCGCCACCCGGTTCCGGCCCCGGCAAGCCGGGCACGGGCGGACCCCGCCCGCCCGGCCTGCCCGGCTCCGGTCCCGGATCCGGTCCGGGGTCCGGTGGCGGTCCGGGCGGTGGTCCGCCAGGTTCGCCCGCACCGCCGGTCCGGTCGGCGTTCCCGTACGCCGGGAACGCCCCGCCCGGCATGGCGGGCGCGACCGGGGTCGGCGGGGCCGGTGGACTGGCCCGCGGGGGCCTGGTCACCGACGGCCTGCATGCCCCGGTCGGCGGACGGCAGGGCAGTGGCGCGCCGTTCCTGCCACCGATGGGCGGCATGGGCGCGGGCGCCGGCAAGGACGAGAAGAAGGAACGCGAACGCACCACGTGGTTGCAGGAGGACCGCGACATCTGGAACGTCGCCGGCGACGTGCCGCCCGGAGTCATCCGCGGCGGCGACCCCACGCAGGCCGAGGACGGCACGCAGGGGACCGGCACCACCGACGTCCCGGTGTACACGCCCACCCGGCCGCGCCCCGGCCAGAGCACGACCGGGGGCACCCAGCAATACGGACGATGATCCGAGGAGGAGACGACTATGGACCAGGACCGCACCCTGGAGCAGCTCGCGGCCGACTACGCCCGGCACCGCGCCGCGGCGGTCGAGGCGACGCAGCGGGTCGCCGAGGTCTCGGCCACCGTCACCTCCCCGCAGGGGCTGGTCACGGTGACGGTCGGGGGACAGGGCGAGCTGCGCTCGCTGACGTTCAACTCCCAGGACTACCGCAAGATGGCTCCCGCCGAGCTGTCCCGGATCGTCGTGGAGACGGTCGACCGGGCCCGGGAGAGCGCCCTGCAGCAGATGCTGGGCGCTCTGCCGGGCACCGGGATCGCCGGGATGAGCGTGCGCGACATGATGGCCGGCCGCATCGACTGGGACCGGGTGCTGCCCGAGCAGCTCGACATCTCGGGATTCAACCTGCCGGGCCGGATGGCCTGACCTGAGTTCGGGAGAGGACGGCCGCAATGGCGCGGCAGCTGAAGGTCGACGGCGGCGTGATCAACGGGGTGTCGTCACGCCTGGTCGCGGTGGGCGACGAGGTCGCCGGCGCCCGGGAGAAGCTGGTGAGCGGGATCAACGCGCTCGGCCAGCCCTGGGGCCGCGACGACGAGTTCGCCCGCAAGTTCGTGGCCGAGTACGGCAAGGGCCGTGACGAGGTCGTCGAGGGGTCGGCGAACCTCGCGGCCCTGCTGAAGAACATGGGCGAGCACATCAAGCGTTCCGGGCGCTCGTTCGGCACGGTCGAGGGCAGCTGAGCATGCCCGCCGTACGACCTCGCCCCGGGGTGTGAACCGTGGGTATGCACGTGCCCGAATGGGTGGGCAAGTTCTTCCTCGTGGTGACCGGCGAGTCGTGGCCGCAGGCCGACGAGGACCAGCTCTGGGCGCTGGCGAAGGTCTGGGCGGCGTTCGAGACCACGATGATCGCGGCCGAGGCGGAGATCGTCGAGATCAGCGGCGCGGTCGCGGGCGCGGGCTGGCAGGGCGACGCCGCGTCCGCCATGCGGGCGAAGCTGTCCGAGCTGGTCGACGGCGGCGCCCTGCACACGCTGGTGGAGGCGGGCGGCAAGCTGGGGCGGTTCGCCGACGGCGCGGGGACCAACGTCGAGTACACCAAGGCGTCGATCCTGGGTCAGCTGGCCATCCTCACGGCACAGATCGTCATGCTGCTGCCCTGGGTGTCGTTCCCGCCGACGTCGGCGTGGGCGTCGGGCTGGATCTCCGCGCTGATCACGTTCGGGCGGTACATGTCGCAGACGTTCTTCCGGCGTCTGATCGTGTCGATCGTGTTCGGCGTGGTGCTGCAGGTCGGTCTCGACGTCGCGATCCAGTTCACCCAGCTGTTCATCACGCACACCCGTACCCAGTGGGACACCAAGCGCACCGCCGGCGCGGCGCTGGCCGGGGCGATCGGCGGCGTGCTCGGGCCGATCCTGTTCGCCGGGTTCGGGAAGATCTTCGGGCAGAAGTTCGTCACCTCGATCGTCGGGTTCGCGGGCATCGGCGCGCTGCACGAGTGGAGCACCGAGCAGATCGCCGACCTGATCCTGACCGGACGCCGCGAGCAGAAGGAGAACGAGTGGGCGTCGGCGTCGGCGGGCGCGGTCGAAGGCGTCCTGGACTGGATCGGCCACCGGACCAAGGGCGGCGGCACCATGGCGGGCCTGGACGGCGACGTCGGCAACATCGACATCCCGGGGCTGGACGGCAACCCGATCGAGTTCGACGCCGGTCCGCACGGGTTCGACGGCCCGGCCGTCGTCGACGGCGACTTCACGTTCAAGGGCATCTTCCCCGACCCGAAGACGTTCATCGGCACCATCACCTTCGACGGCACCCTCACCCCGCCCGGCGGGCCGCCCCGCACCGGCACGTTCACCGGCACCGGCGGCTTCCAGGGCACCTTCGACGGGCTGTTCGACAAGGCCACGATCGGGGTGCGCGACCAGGTCATCGTCGGCGAGGTGCAGGGCAGCGGCCGCTTCGACGGCGACTTCCACCTGTCCGGCACGTTCACCCCGGCGCCGGGCAGCACGAGCACCCCGCCGGGCGATTCCGGCGCCGCGCCGCAGACCCGGCCGGCCACGACCGCCGCCACCCCGCCGCCGCAGCGGCCCGGATCCGTCCCGGCCGGCGGCCCCGTCGCACCGCAGGTGCGGACCATCACCGGCCCGACGGTCCCGCCGCCGCCGGTCGTGCAGGACCCGGCCACGCCGCCCGCGGTCACCCACGAGACGGCCACCGGCGCGGCCGTGCCGCCGGTGGTCGTCGAACACGACCACACCGGCATCGGCCTGGCCGAACCCCTGTCACCGGACACGACCGGCAGCTTCTCGACCACCACGTCCGAAACGAGCTCATTGTTCGACGGCAGCGCCGTCAGCGACACCGACAGCGACGGCGTCCGGACCGACCTGACCAGCCTCGACGGCGACAAGTCCGAGGCCGGGGCGAAGTTCGACGGGACGACGTTCGACACCACGCCGAAGTTCGACGCGACCCGCGACGTGCCCCTGCCGACCACGAAGGACGAGCTGCGGGCGCTGCTCGGGCTGCCGCCCGACCCGCTGTCGCCATACAGCCAGCTCCTGCACCCGGCCGTGACCACCCAGAATCCGTTCGTCTTCATGATGACCGCGCCCAGCGGTTTCGGCGGCCCGCCCAGCGGCAGCCAGCCGAGCCGTCAGGGCACGCCGGAGTCCGATCCCGACGAGGACACGGACGGTCCGGTGCGGGTCGATCCCGAGGTCACCATCGGCAAACTCAAACCCGCCGACGCCGCACTGGTGATCAGGCGGGCCGAGGACCTGGTCCAGCAGTATCTGCCCGCCCCCGCCCCGCTGGACGGCCACCGCCCCGCGATCGCCGCGGTCGCGCAGGCGCTGCACCACAACCAGCCCGAGCGGGCCGCGGAGCTGGCCGTCGAGCTGGCCACCGAGCTCGGCACGAACCCGGCGACGACCACCCCGGCCGACACCCGGACCGGCGGTCCGGCACGCCTGGGCGAGCAGGGCTACCCCGAGACGGGCTGGCAGCTGGTCGGGGACGTGTTCATGCACGCCGTCGACGGCGTCGTGCTCGCCCTCGACGGACAGCTGTCGGCGCTCGACCCGGAATTGCGCGGTCTGCGCGGCGACACCGCCATCCTCACCCGCGTCACCGAGGACGGGCTGGTCTTCCTCACCGACGACGGCACCACCCACCAGGTGCCCACGCCGTGGCACGAGCCGGAGCCGTACCGCCTCGACCGCGGCCCGCAGGGCGTCGACCTCGACGCGATCGACCTGCCCTCAGCCCACCTGCTGCGCCCGGTCGCGGCGGGCATCGCGCTCTACCGGGCCGACGAGACCCGGGCGGCGCGGATGGACGCCGAATTCGCTCCCGCGGCCCCCAACCGCACCACCCTGGTCGTCGGGCCGGGCGTCACGCCCGACGCGGTGGCCCGGACCATTGCCGCGCTGCCGCCCTCGCTCACCGACCGGATGGTCGTCCGCTACACCACCGGCGTGGGAATGACCACCGACCAGGCGGTACGGCTGGCCACGACCGTGCTCGGGGGCCGCCGCGGACCGCTGGTGCTGCCGGCGTCGATGCTGCCCGGCCGCCGCGACGCCACCGACCGCGTCGTGCCGCTCGACGCCCGGCAGCGGCCCACGTTCGCGGAGTTCGCCACCGAGTTCCTCGTCTACCCGGCGGACCGGCCGCCGCCCACGCAGCGCCCGCCGCAGGGCATGCGCACCGGGGACCGGGTGTGGCGGTACCGGCTGGTCGACGGCTGGGTCGCCGAGCAGACCACCGACGGCGTATGGGTACGCCCCGAGCACCTGCCGCCGGGCATCACCAGGCCGCGCCTGCCCGCCGAACGAGCACCCGGCGGGGTGCCGCAGCTGACCGTCGGGCTGCCCGGCACGACCGTGCCCGACGCGGTCCGCGAGCGGGTCACCACGCTGCTGGCGGCACTGCCGCCGGCGGCCCGCCCGGACGTGCTCGCCCACGGGATGCCCGGCTGGCAGCTGTGGCTGACCGACACCACGGTCCAGCCCGCGGGTCCCGCCCGCGCGGTGCGGGTGCCCGGCGGGGTGTTCCTGACCGCCACCGGCGACCCGGCCGTGGCCGACGTGCGGCAGCAACTGGCCGGGCTGCCCCGGGCCGCCAACGTGCTGCGGCTGATCCCCGACCCGGCCTTCGCCGACCCCGACACCCTCACCGATTACGTGCAGGGCCTGCCGCCGCAGGTGCGCCAGCACGTCGTGCTCGACCTGCGGGTGGCCCGGCCCGGCCACACGTTCGCCGACGCGCAGGCGCTGGCCACGGCCGTGGGCGTGCCCGTGCGGGTGGACGCCGCACTGCTGGGCGGCACCCGGCCCGACCCTTCCACGACCGTGCCGGTCGGGCCCGACGGACGGCTCGCCTTCGCGCCGTACGCCGCGTACTTCGACGTCCGCCGGCCCGGCGGGCCGATGCCGAACCGGACCGTGCCGGGGAACCTGCCGCCCGCGAGCGACCCGGACACGTACACCCTCGCCGACGGCTGGGTGCTGCAGGTGCTGCCCGGCGGCCTGTGGGCCCGCCCCGCCGACCTCATCGGCGCGCCCGCCACCGACGTCACCACCCGCTACGCCGCACCCGGCGGGGTACGCCTCGCCGTCGGTGTGCCCGGCATGCCCGTTCCGCAGGCCGTCACCGACCAGCTGGCGACCATCACCGGGCAGCTGCCCCGCGACCAGCGGTCCCGGCTCTCCGTCGAGCTGCTCCAGCAGGACCAGGACACCCGCTCCGGGCTCGCGGTCACCCCGCCCGCGCGCACGCCATCGCCCGTGCCCTCGACCACACCATCCACGACCGCCTCTCGTTCCCCGGCCCTGCCGCCGCCACCGGTGACGCGGCCGCCGCGCACGGAACCCGGACGGCAGGTCTTCCAGTACGACACCTCGACCGGACGCCTGAACCTGGTCACCCTCGCCGCGCGCAGCGCGCCCGCCTTCCCCGGCACCGGCCACCGCCTCGGCGGCGGTCCGGTCACGACGACCGGGCAGGACCTCACCGGCACCGCTCCGGCGGCACCGGGCACCACGGGGTCCGCCACCCCGACCACGCCGCAGGACACCGGGCCGCGCCCGCCCGACCGCTTCACCTACTTCGAACTCGACCCGGTCACCCTGGAGGCCACCCAGGTCCACCTCGACCCGGTCGAGGTCGTGCACGCCACGCGGCCGGCCTCGGGCCCGGACACCGGCCGTGCCTCCGTCGGCGAACGGGTGCTCGTCCACGACGGAGCGACCGGCCGCTGG
Organism: Catellatospora sp. NPDC049133; assembly: GCF_040648455.1. Lineage (NCBI taxonomy): Bacteria > Bacillati > Actinomycetota > Actinomycetes > Micromonosporales > Micromonosporaceae > Catellatospora > Catellatospora sp. NPDC049133. Next base: position 167,648 of record NZ_JBEZDT010000009.1, on the reverse strand, counting down.
ACCGTGATCACCGTCGATCGGGACTCCGGGCTGCCGCTGCCCACGACGGACGCCGGTCCGGGCCGGCAGCTGCTGCGCCGCGATGCCCAAGGCGGCGTCGCCCTGGTGACGTTCACCCACGCGCCCGAGTTCAGCGCCGAACCGGACGGCAACACCTACCGCCGGGTCGACGAGGACGGCTCCACCTGGCATGAAGGCAGCCCGGTCGGCGACGTCACGGTGCAGCCGCTCGGCGGTGACGGCATCCGCACCGCGGTGCTCGCCCACGACACCGACACCGGCCTCTACCGGGTCGTCCCCGCCAAGAGCCCCGACCCGTCCACCATGCCGGCATTCACCGTCAAGGCGCCAGGCGCGGCGCCGCAACCCGTGGTGACCCGGCCTGACCCGCAGCCGCCGTCGCAGGTTTCCTACTTCCGTTTCGACCCCGGCCGCCCGGCCGACGCCGACCCCGACACGACCGGTGCCGGACCGTCCCTGTCGGCGCTGCCGGTGCGCGGTGACCACCTGGACGTCGTGGAGGTGGACCTCGGCGACGGCAACGTGCGGGTCGCCACGTTCGCGCCCGTCACTGAACGTGAGGAGCAGCTCGCCCTCACCGAGGACGGGACGCACCTGACCACCCCGCAGCGCATCGACCTCGACGCGCTCACCCACGACCCGCAGACCGGGCAGCTCATCATGCGTGAGACGCTGACCGACGGCGGCTCGGGTGGGTCATCCGGCGGGCGGCCCGGCGGTGGCCGCCCCGGGGGCACCCGGCCCGGCGGCGCGAACCAGACCGCCGCCCGGCCGAACGACGGCTCGCGGACCCAGGTGCAGCGCGACACCGTCCTGACGCGCGAGCAGCATCCGCCGCCCGTGACGCTGCCGCGCGACGACACCCGCGAACGCAGGGACGACGCGGCGCTCGACGACCTCGGCCCGCTGACCCCTGGCGAGCAGCGGATCGTCGGGGACACCCGGACACCGGTGGCACAGCGTGTCAACATGATCCGCAACCAGCGGGTCTGGGCCCGCACCGAGGCCCGGGAGCTGGCCCAGCTCCGGCAGCAGGCCCGGCTGCGGCCCGGCTCGGCGCTCAGCAGGGCCGAACGGCAGGCCGCCGTGGACGGCGCGTTGACCACGACGCTGACCGCCCCGCCCGCGGCGAACCTGTCGCCGCGCGAGCAGGTCGAGCTGGCCCTCACCGAGACCATCGCCGCAGGTGTGCAGGGGCGGCTCACCGCTACCGGGACGCAGGCCGCGGTGAACTCGGCGCTGCGCCGCCGCGGACTCGCACCGGTGACCCTCACCCCCGAGCAGCTGACCGCCGCGGCCACCGCCGGGCAGGCCAGGGTGGCGCTGCTCGTCGACCTGCAACAGCGGCTCGCCGGCGACGCCGCGGCCGAACTGACCGCGCAGGAGACCGCCGCGGTGCACGCCGCCATCAACGACCCCAGCCTGCCGGGCAGCCTGCCGCTGACCGCCGAGCAGCACCGCGACGCCGCGGGCGCCGAGGTCGCCACCCGCCTCGGCCGGATGGCCGAACTGGAGCGCAGGACCGCGGACCTGCCGACCGCCGACCCCGTCCCGACGCCGCCCCCGCCGCTCGGCGGGATGCTCGCACCGTCGGCGGGCTTCGCGGCCGTCGACGCCTTCCACGAGTTCCTGTACGCCCTGCGCGGTGTCCCGGCGACCTCGCTGCCCAGCACGCAGCGGGTATGGCAGCAGCTGACCGCACCCGCGCCGCAGACCGAAGGGACCGCCACCACCCCGGGACCGCTGAACCCGCCGTCCGCGCACCCGGCCGGCGACATCGGCCTGCCGCCGGTCACCACGAGCCTGCTCTGGCAGGCGCGGCCGGGCCACGAGGTGCTCACCCCGCAGGCCCACGCGCAGCTCGGCGAGCTCGGCCTGCACGCCGCGATCCCGCTGACCGCCGAGCACCCGTTCGCCGTCGTGGCCAACGCGGCCGCGTTCCACGGAGCCACCGGACTGCTGCCGGTGCTCGGCCGCCCGCCCGGCGACTGGATCCAGGCGATCACGGGCATGGTGCTCGCCGACGCCGCGCGCAACGGCGGCGCGATACCCACGCTGGGCCTGACCGACCCCGACGAGGTGGTCCTGGGTGAGGTCGTGGCGTGGCTCGCCGACGGACTGCCGCTGCAGCGGATGCCCGCCGCGCTGTCCGGCCGCCCCCGGGACCACATCGTGCTGGACCTGATGGGCCACCTGCTCGGCAGGCCCGTCGAACTCGTCGGGGCCGACGGTGGCCGGACCCCGTTCGGGCCGCCGGCCGCGGACGGCACCCGGCCCGTCGTGGTCGTCGAGGACCGCGGCGGCGACCTGCTGGCCACGGTGCCGTTCGACGCGGCACCGGCCGTGTTCGCCGCCAACGGCGGCTCCCGGCTGCTCGAACCGGGCGTGCCCGGTGGCCTGTTCGCCGACGAGCTGGCGTTCACCGACCTCGACCACGTGCTGCGTGACCTCGCCGGCCGGCCGGATCCGCTGCTGCCGCCGTCCACGCAGCTGTCCGACCGGTTGCGCGACGTGCTGCTGCCCGGTCGGCAGGCCGCGATCGGCCCGGGTATGGCACCGATGCTGCAGACCGTGCGCGACGTGGTCATGCAACTGCCGCCACCGGTGCGCGACCCGGCCGTCGCGCCGCCGCAGTGGACGCCCGCCCCGCCGACGGCGGACCCGACCAGCCCGGACGCCCTGTCGGACCGGCAGCAGCAGGCGCTGGCCGACCTGGGGCTCGCCGCCGTGGCGAACCAGGCGGGACCGTCGTCGTTCTTCGAGGCGCTGCGACAACAGGGCGCGTACGGTGACGGCCGGCTGGCGGGGCTCGTGCGGGTCGACCCGGACCGGCTGCGGTCGGCGTTCGCCGGGCTGCTGCTGGCCGACCTCGCCACCAGCGGTAACGCCTGGCCGCTGATGAACGCCGATCCGTCCGGGCTGCGTGAGCGGATCGACCTGCTGGTGTCCTGGGTGGAGCAGCTGGGCACGGTCGGCCAGGCCCCGCCGCCGCTGGTCGCCGAGGGCCTGGTCAACAGCCTCGCCGAGCTGTTCGGCGTGCGCGTGGTGCTGGTGCAGCCCGCCGCCGTGCAGGAGTTCGTCCCCACCGGGACGGACCCCGCGTCGCTGCCCACCGTGCACCTGGTCGTGACCGCGAGCGGTCACACCATGGCGACGGTGCCGGTGTCCCCGGACCTGTCGGGCAAGGTAGTTCGACCGGCCCCCGCCAAGGTCGAGCCGACTTCGCCGGACCCGGCCACGGTCGCGCCGGTTCCGGTGGTTCCGGTGGTTCCACTGGTTCCACTGGTTCCACTGGTTCCGCCGGTTCCGGACACCGACGAGACCACAGCGAGCGCAGCGGTGCCGCTGCCGCCCACGCCACAGCTGACCTCGCCGCAATTGCCGCCCTCCCCGCAGTTGCCTCCTACGCCGCCTCTGCCGCCCACACCGCCGCGGATTCCGACGCCGCCCCCGTACCGCGTGCCGTCCACACCGCCGCCGGTCCCGTTCCGCGCGCCGTCGCTGCCGCCGCACCTTCCGTTCCAGGCGCCTTCCCCGCCGCCGTCGCCGGTGCCGTTTCCGGCGTCGCTGCCTGACCTCGACGTGCCGCTGCCGGTCCTGGAGCCGGACTCGACCGTCCCGGATCCGCTGACTCCGGTCCCGCCGCCGGTTCCGCAGGTGCCGCCCGCGTCGGGTCCGGACGGGCTGACCCCCGACGACAAGATCGCCTCGACGTCGGACCTGAAGGGAAAACAGCCCGAGACCCTCCCGCCGCCGCCGGCCCCGGACCCGGTGGTCACCGCGCCGCCGCTGACGGTCACCCCGGTCGCGGTGGACCCGCTGACGCACCCGATCGGCATCCCCCGCGCGGGCCTGCCGCTGATGGCCGACCTGGTCCGGTCACTGCAGGAGACGATGGCGCGGGCCGGCGTCGAGGTCCCCGCCGCGCAGTGGACCGCACTGCCGCAGCTGCTGCTGTCCAACTACCGCTACGTGGTCAGCCCGAGCGGGTACCCGGTGGTGCTCGGCGGGGCCGAGGTGCTGGTCAGGCTGACACTGGGCCAGGCGAGCCGGCTGGGTAACCCGGCCGGCTCCTACGACCGGCCCGCTCAGGGCACCTCCACCGACACCCTGGCCGACCGGGCCCCGGACAAGGGCCGCTACCACGCCAACCAGGCCACCAACGGCGTGTTCCAGACCGGCGCCCACTCGCAGGGGCAGTCCGGGCAGGCCGGGGCGTTGCGGCTGACGCTGGCCGCGGGCTTCGCCCTCGGGCTGGACCCGGTCGTGCTGCAGGTGGCCAAGCTGGGCTTCTCGATCTCGGGTGCGGCCAACATCACCACGCGCAGCACCGGGTACATCAAGGACGCCGAGGGCGGCCATGTCGAGGACACCCGGGCCGACTCCACGCTGCTCGCCCTCGAACCCGGGTGGAGCTTCCAGGTACGCACCGACCCCGCGCAGGCATGGGGGCAGACCGGTGTCCACAACGTCGCCAGCACGTCGGCCGAGCAGCTGATCCTCGCCGTCGCCGACCACAACCTGGCGACCGCGGGCCCGCAGGTGCAGGCGGCCCCGCCGCCGGTGGGCAGCCCGCAGCGGGCGGAGTTCGACCGGAACCTCACGCGGATTCCGGCCACATACTTCGCCTCCGGCATCACCGGCCTGCCGGAACTCGCCGACACCATCATCAGCGACCTGCGCGCCGGCGGCCTGGCCATGGAGATCGGCGGTGACACCCGCAAGGAGCTGCTGCAGAAGCTGTCCAACCTCGACGCCCACCTGGACACCGCGGTCAACGACCCCGACGGCTACCACTTCACGCTGCACGAGCGCGGGCGGGTGGTGGCCGACGTCGCCGTGCATGCCCAGCGGCTGGCCGACGGCACGGTGCGGGTCGGCAGCACCAGCGACAAGGCCCACGTCGAGAAGATCGCCACGGCTATCGCGGGCAACAGCGGCGGCCAGTCCATGCGCAACTCCAGCAGCATCAAGGGCACCTTCGACGTCGACCTGGTGCCGCTGCCGTGGCTGTCCCTGGGCCCGGGCCTGTACGCGGGCTTCAACTGGCACAACTTCGACAGCGCGAGCGCGGGCCGGGCCGGGCTGTGGGTGCACGTGGCGCGCTACACCGGCTTCACCGGCGGATACCACGTAGGATTCCAGTTCCGGGCCAGGGTCGCGGTGCGCGCCAACCCCGACGCCGTGGCGGTGCCGACGCCGTGGGTGCCCGGCAGCGCGCTGCTGCGTATCCCCGAGCCCGACGCGTTCACGCACGGCTTCACGGTCGATCAGGCGGCGTTGCCGCAGGCGCTTCAGGACCAGCTGACGGCCGCCGCCGCGGCCGCTGCCGCCGGCACCGGGCCGGCCGTGCCCGCGGTGCCCAGTGTGCCGATGCAGCCGGGGCTGCTGCGCAACACCGGCCACATGCCGAACGCGCCCCGCGCGGTGGCGCTGCCGCGGCACGTGCTCGACGGGCACGGCATCGGGCAGGGGCTCGTCCGGGTCGACCCGTCAGCCGTCGACGAGCTGCGCGGCTTCCTGCTGCCGGAGCTGCGTGAGCGCGGCTTCCTGCCGCCGGACGCCGCCCGCCCGTTCCACACCGGCGACCAGAACGTCGAGTGGACCCGCAAGGCCGGACTGGACAGCCAGCTCGACAACCTCGAACTGGTGGACAAGATGGTCTCCGGCAACGGCCTGGACTCGCACTACAACAGCCTGCACCAGGACGGGGTCACCTTCACCCTGCGCCACCGCGACAAGCGCGGCCACGTGCGCAGCGCGCGGGTCACCCTGAGCGCCCAGCAGTACGCGGGGGCGACGAAACCCGACGGGACGTCGGTCCATTTCATCCGCCGCACCGACGAGTACCACATGGTCAACCTCGGCATGGGTATGGACAACGCCGGCCAGGGCGTGGGCGGCGGCCGCGACTTCGTGATCGGCGCCAAGGTCAGCGGCGGTATCAAGGACATCCCGCTCGGCCAGTTCCTGCGCGGCGGGGTCGAAGGCAAGGTCGGCAAGGAGTTCTGGACCCGCACGGGCCTGCTGTCCAACCGCCCCGAGCTGCTGGAATACCCCGGGCAGCTGGACGAGTTCCGGCTGCCCAGCCGCTTCCGGGTCACCGTGGAGTACGACGACGGCACCCCGGAGTTCACGCCGACCCCGCGCCGGGACCACTTGGCGACGGTGCACCTGCCGCCCGCGTTCAACTCGCCGACCATGGCCCTCGGGGCGGCCCAGCCCACCGACGCGGGCGTGCTGGACCAGGCCGTGATCTCCTACTTCGACACCACCGGGGTGCTGCCGGCGATGCGCGAGCTGCAGCCCCGGCTGACCGGCCCCGGTCAGGCCACCGACGAGGAGGTGTCCAACTTCGGCGGCACCATCAGCCTGGGCGCGCACGCCAAGGAGATCATGCAGCACCTGTACACGACCGACACGCTGTTCAAGGCCCACCTGGTCGCCGACGAGCACGGCGGCCTGGCCGTGTCCGGCACCATGGGCGACAGCACCTTCGTCGGCGCCACCGCCGACAAGTACGTGCTGGGCCTGATCAAGCTGCAGCTGTCCGAGGCCTCCACGAGTGCGAGCAGCAGCCACTCCGTCAACGTGGAGAAGATCGCGTTCGGCGTCGGCGGCGACCCCAAGGCCGACGGGCTCACCAACGTCGGGCCGGAGTTCGCGGCAAGTCAGAGCTGGGGCTGGACGAAGTCGGAGAACCACGGACGCACGGGTGCCAAGGAGTTCCTCGACCTCGACTTCCACCGCGCGTACGCCTTCGAGACCTGGGTCGACCTCACCGTGCGCGCCTCGTACGAGCGCCAGGGAAAGATCGTTTTCGTGGCGGGCGGCAACGTTCCCGTCATCGGCGCCAGGGCCAACACCGACACCAGGAACGTCAACCACCGTCGGATGATCTACCTGTTGTCCGAGCCCGAGGCGCTGGCCCGCTACGGCGAGAACCGGGTGCCGCTCAACGACGCCCAGCTGCTCGACGCGATGACCCGGTGGCAGCGGGGCCAGCTGGTGCTGCCCGGCGACACCGTGGCCGCCGTGCTGACCCGCTGGCAGCGCGAGAGCACCGCCGCGGCCCAGCCCGCCCCGGCCGCGGCCCCCGTCGCCCCTGCCGCCGCCCCGGCCCCTGCGCCCGCGGTCCCGGCCCCCGGTGACGTGCGCCGCCGCGCGTTCGCGCTGGACCTGCGGACCCGGCACAACACGCTGCAGACCCCCGTCGTCGACCAGGACGTGCGCGACGCGTTCGCCACCCGCTTCGACCTCACCGCGGACGTGAACCTGCAACTGCGTGACCCGGCCGACGCGTTCGCCAACGTCGGGGTGCCCGAGTACCTGACCCGCCCCGGCCCGCGCGCCCTCGGCCATGCCGCGGTCGCCGACGCGACCCTCGACCCCACTCCCGACGGCCGCCAGACCGACGTCTTCACCACCGTGTTCGAGGCCATCGAACGCGCCGCCCCGGGTCTGCTCGGCCGGCGTCCCGAGGTGTGGACCGACAACGGGCGCAACATCGGCCGGCTGCAGGGCGGCATCGACGCCCTGCAGGGCATGCTCGCCGGCGGCCGTGATCACGCCCTCTACGAGGACATGATGCACACCGAGGGGGTGTGGCTCTACCTGGTCAACCCGGTGGGCTGGGCCACCGCCGACGTGGTGGCGGTCAACCTGCGCTTCGAGATCGACGGCCCGCCGCAGGTGCGCTCGTTCATCGCCGAGTCCGGGGTGGAGAACTACGGGCACGGCTACGTCCAGCACAGCAGCGGCGCCAGCCGCTCCGGCTCGCGGTCGTACACGGTGGGCAAGGTCGGCTTCAGCGGCGACCACGGCACCTCGGGCGGCCCGTCGATCGGCCTGGCCGAGGGCAACAGCCGCCGCACCGGCATCGCGACCGTCGGCACGACCGAGCAGACCGTGTACGACTGGAGCGGCCACTACCGGGTGCGGTTCCCGTACACGCTCAGGGTCGACGTGGTCCGCCTCGACATGGTCGGCCGCATCCTCAACACGATCGCGATGCGCGCGTACCGCCTCATGGCCGGGCACCGCACCCCGGTCACCGCCGAACGGACCGGCACCGTCGAGCTGAAGGTGCCGCGCGGACTGGCCGAGACCCCGCCGATCGCCGGGCCGGCGCAGCTGCCCGACCTGACACCGGTGCCCCCGCTGCCCGGCGACGCCTACCTGACCGCCGTGCTGCTCGACGACGCCCTGCCCGTGGCCCGGCAGCTGCTGGCCCGTGCCCTGGGCAGCGGCGCCGACAGCGCCCGCTACCGGGGCAGCATCGCGCTGCCGGTGCTGCTGTCGCGCTCGCACCTGACCAACCACCTGCCCGAGGCGCTGCGGCCGGAGGGCTACCGCGTCGCCGAGGGCCTGTTCGTGCCCGGCCACTCCAGCGACCAGGTCGCCCTGGACATGCACGCCGAAGTGTTCGACATGGAGATCATCTCCGAGATCGTCGACGCCACCGGCACGGGCCGCTATGCCAAGCACCAGACCGGCACGACCGCCGGCATGTCCAGCGACGCGTGGGCGGCCACCCTCGACGGCGGCATCGGCCAGAAGGAACTCGTCAGCGTCAACGATCCCGCGCACGCCGACGAGGCCTGGGGCAAGAACATGGCCAACGAGGGCACCGGCGCCGCCCGCATGGCCCCCCGGGGCCAGAACGCCGCCGGCACCGGCAACTACCGGCGCGAGCAGCACCTCAAGCAGCAAGGCCCGGTCTACCTGGTGCGCATGCGGGCCCTGGCCACGTTCACCGCCCACCGCACGCACCAGAAGCTGTTCGGCCCCGCGATGCCGGCCGGCACGTTCCACAGCGACCCGGTGACCGGCGACGTCTACATGGAACTGTTCGTCGACGAGATGATCGAACTGCAGCGGCGGCTCGACGAGCGCAGAGCGGCGGCCGCGCCCGCCGACGACCCGGTGACGTGGACCCCGCTGCCGCCCTGGGCCCCCCGGGTCAACCTCGACCAGCAGCTGGCCGCCGCGGCCGACCGCGGGATGCCCGCCGACCAGGCCCCCGGCAACGTCGCTGGTGTGCTGCGCGACCAGCTCGGCCGCGACGCCCGCAACCTGGCCGACCTGGCGCGCCAGCCGAACCTCGGCGCCGACCGGCCCCGCGACACCAGGCCCGTCGTGCTCACCAGCAGCGCGGCCCACATCGCCCACGAGACCTACCGCGCGGTGCTGGACTGGTCCCGGCAGCACACGCTCGCCCAGCGTATGCAGACCGCCCTCGACGAGCTGCGCGCCGACCCCACCCGGCAGGCCGAAGCCGACCGGCTGGCGGCCCGCCTGGAGTCCTACCGGCAGTGGCTCGACGCGCCCGCCTTCCCCGTCGACCCGAGCGCCAACAACACCGCCCTGGTAGCGGAGTGGCGAACCCGCACCACCGAGGTCATCAACTGGGTCAACGCCACCCGGCCGGTGCCCGAGGGCCGCACCGCCGTCGGGCCGACCGCGCTCCCGCCGCGGGTCTCGGTGCTCGCGCTCAACCCGGTGCACACCACCCGCCAGCTGGCCCGCGAACTAGGGCGGGACATCCTGGTCGAGCACACCGCAGCCGACGGCGAGGTGATCCGGCACCGAAGCGACCCGACCGGCCGGGTGTACCGCACCGACGCCGACGGCCGCCCGGAGACGGCCGCCGTCGCCGCCACCCGCCTGCCCGAGGCGGTGCAACGCGACCTGGCGGCGAACCCGCTGCCGGCCGACGAACTGGCCGAGCTGTACCGCGACTCCTGGACCCTGCGGCAGACGTTCGAGCAGGCGGTACGCGAGCGGCTGCGCCACAACGCCCACGTCCGCGACGCGCAGCGGCGGATGGCCGAGCTGGAGGACACACACGGCGACGACAGAGTCCAGGCGCTCGCCGACCGGGCCGCGGAGATCGTGCGGTGGTGGACCCTCGGGCTGACCCCCACCGACGCCATCACCACCAGGTTCGGCCACGTCGACCCGAGCGCGCCCCTGTGGGATCAGGTCATGCAGGCGCTGAACGACCCCGCCCCGCTCATCGACGTCATGGAGGCGCTCGCCGACCACGGCCGGGCTGCCGCGATCCACACGGCGGCCGTGATCGGGCGCGGACTCAACCTCAACCTCGCCCCGCTGCCACCGGACCCCCGGCGTACGCAGCCTGCCGACCAGGGGTCCACGTCGGCCGGCCCGCCCATCCCGGTGGCGCCCCCGCCTCCGCCGCTCGCGGCCCCGCGGCCGCCGCTGAAGTTCACCCGGTCCGGCGCATCGCGCCCGGCGGTCCCGGCACCGCCGGGCGTGCCGTCGACGACCGCGTCGCTCGCCGCGGTGCCGCTGATCACGGTGACCTCGGCCGACACCCTGATCGAGACGTCGCCGCTCAGCCCGGCCGCACCCTCGGCACTTGGGCCGTCGCGGACCGGTCCGCTGGTCCCGACCCTGTCACTGACGCCGAGCCCGTCGCTCACCTCGGTGCCGTCACCGACACCCAGCACCCTGCTGTCCCCGAGCGTGACGCCGTCCCTCGACGCGTCGCCGAGCAGGCTGCTGCCGCTGAGCGCGCTGGTGTCGCCGAGCGTGCCGCCGTCGGTCGACGCGTCGCCGAGCACGCTGCTGCCCCCGAGCGCTGCGCCGACTCTGCCGGCCCCGCCGGTGGGCACGCTGCTCGGCGAGGACTCCCCGGCCGTTCCGGCCACGTCGTCCGGCTCGGCCACCACGCCGCTGATCCCGACGATCCTGCTGACCGTGCCCGCCCCGCCCGCGGTCGGCGCCTTCCGGCCGCTGGGCGAGCCGGACGGCCAAGGCCGCACCGGGCACACCTGGCATGCGGCGGCACAGCCGTCGGTGCTTGCGGTGCTGCCCCCGCAGGACACTCCAGCCGTACCCGCCGACTTGGCCGCGCAGGCCGCCGCGCTGGCTCCGCTCGCCGACACGACGGTCGTGCTCGGCGTGCCCGGGCTCGATCCGGCCGTGCTGATCGCGGCGGCCACCGACGCGGTGGTGAACCCGGCGGGCGGCGAACCCCGGGTCGTGCTCGTCGCGGCCGATCAGACCACCGGCGACCTGCGCGAGCAGATCCAGGAGCTGTCCGACCGCCAGCCGGAGACGATCTTCGTGGTGGCGGCGGGACCGTGGAGCGTCGACCGCGGCGTGCTGGTCGCCGGGAACGGCCAGACGTCCGTACGGTGGTCGGCGTACCTGTCGGGTGACCAGGTCGGCCCCGCCGACATCGCCGTCCGGATGGGGCCGAACTCGCTGCTGCGGGTGCGCGTCAACGCGGTCCGGCAGGTCCTGAACGAACTCGCCGCGTCGGTGCGGGCTCACGGCGGGGCCGACCCGCCGGTGCTGGAGCGGGCACTCGGCATCGAGATCGCCACGCTGCTCGACGACGCGACCCGGCTGATCACGCACGGGGGCGGCGGAGCCGCGCACACCATCGGCGAGATCGAGGCCAGGCTGGACGACCTGGTCACCCAGGCCGCGTCGCTCGACCAGGAGTGAATCACCCGGCCCCGGCCCGCGGGCCGGGGCCGGCGCGGCTCACGCCGCGAAGCGGTCCGGCGCGGCGCGCAGCCCCAGCCACACCGCGATGACCTCGGCCCGGTTGCGGGCGGACAGCTTGGCGTAGATGTGGTTGACGTGGTTCTTGACCGTCTTCTCGCTGATGTACAGGGTCTGGGCGATCTCCCGGTTGGTCCGGCCCAGCACGATGAGCTCCATCAGCTCGGCCTCGCGCCGCGACAGCCGGTGGTCGGCGGGCGGCGCGCCGGGCGCCGGTGGCGGCAGCGCCGAGTCGCGGAACGTGCCGACGATGCCGCTGAGCACCCCCGGTGACAGGTACGGCTGGCGGCGTGCGGTGGAGAGCACCGCGTCGACCAGGTCGTCGGCGGTGAACTGCCCGTGCACCAGGTAACTCGTCACGCCCAGCCGCAGCGCCTGCTGGACCTGGTGCGACTCGTCGGTGTCGGCGACGACCAGCACCGCGGCCGAGGCGGCCAGGCCGGACAGGCTCTGTTCCAGCCTGCGCTGGTGCGGGCCCACGCCGACGACGACCACGTCAGGGCTCAGCCGCCGTCCCCGGTGCAGCGAGTCCGGGTCGGCCCCGGCCTCGCCGACGACCGCGACCCGGGCGTGGGTCTCCAGAATGGAGCGCAGGCCGAGCCGCATCACCAGGTTGTCGTCGGCGACGAACACCCGGACCCGCAACGGGCCGCGGTCCGGCAGATCAGGCGCTTTCGGGACGGAGTACAGCGTCACGGTGGTCACCCCCTCGTTATCGGAGCTTCACACCTTCGTTGCCGGGCCGTGTCCGAGACATCGTTGATATCAGTGACATTCGCCCACCGGTAACGGCCGGTGGGCGAGGCCAGTTCTTTCGGCCGACCTAGGGATGCGACAACTTGTGACGATGATCGTCGGACGGGACCTGGAGGCGGCGCAGCTTCGCGATGTCGTGGCGAAGCTCGCGGGCGGCCACGGCGGTGTCGCGTGGCTCGAAGGCGAGCCGGGCATCGGCAAGTCGGCGCTGGTGGACGCGATGGCACGGGACGCCGAGGCGGTCGGCTGCCGGGTGCTGCGGGCCAGCGGCGACGAGCTGATGCGCGCGTTCCCACTGCGCATGATGGCCGACGCCCTCGACGTCAGCGCCGGTTCGGCCGATCCCGGACGGCAGCACATCGCGCGGCTGCTGCGCGGCGAACCGGTCGAGTCCGGCACGCTCGACCCGGTGCTCGCCGCCGGCGAGCGCATGCTGGCGCTGGTGGACCGGCTCTGCGCCGAGCAGCCGGTGCTGCTGGTGCTGGAGGACGTGCACTGGGCCGACGAGCCGAGTCTGCTGCTGTGCCACCGGCTCGGCCGCGCGGTCGACCAGATCCCGCTGCTGCTGGTGCTGACCAGCCGGCCGACCGCCCCGCGTACGACCGCCGCCCGGCTGCGCGGGCTGGTGCGGGAACGACCGGGCGTGCACCTCGACCTGGAACCGCTGACCGAGGCCGACACGGCCGCACTGGTCGCCCGCCTCGCCGGTGGCCCGCCCGGCCCCAGGCTGCGGGCAGAACTGGCCCGCGCCGGAGGAAACCCGCTCTACCTGCGGGAGATGGTCGAGGCGCTGGTACGCGACGAGGCACTGGTGACCGACGGGCCGGTTCGCGAACTGCGCCTGGACGTCACCACCACCGCGCCCTCGCTGGTCGCGGTGATCACCCGGCGGCTGGACTCGCTGAGCGAGGCGACGGTCGGCGCGCTGCGCCTGGCAGCCCTGCTGCGCCGCGAATTCGACGCGGGTCACTGGAGCGAGGTCAGCGGGCGGCCGATGACCGAACTCGCCGCGGCCACCGAGGAGGCCGTCGGCGCGGGCGTGCTCGCCGCGGCGGGGGAGCGGTTGACGTTCCGCCACGACGTGATCCGCCAGGTACTGGCCGACCAGCTGCCCATGGCGGTCCGGCACGGCCTGCACCGCCATGCCGCCCGCGCCCTGGCGCAGGTCGGGGCCGGGGTGGACGAGGTGTCGCCGCACCTGCTGGCGACCTCTGGGCCGGTCGACGGCTGGGCGCCGGCCTGGCTGGCCGGCCTGCCCGAAGCCATGCTGTACGCCGCCCCCGACGTCGCCGTCGAGCTGCTGGTCCGGGCGACCGCACCGCCCGTGCCCGCCGACGAACTGCACGAGGCCCTGCTGGCGCGGCTGGCACTGGCCCTGTTCTGGCTCGGCCGCGACGAGCAGGCCTGCCAGGTGGCAGAGCAGGTGCTGCACCGCACCACCGACCCGGCACGCCAGACGCGGCTGCGCATCCTGGCGATCCGCGCCGCCGGACGGATGCGCCGGTTCGAGCAGGCCCTGGCGCTGACCCGGCCCGCCACCGACCTGCCGCCGCAGTGGCGGGCGCGGCTGCAGGCGTGGCGGGCGATGATCCTGGCGTTCGTGGACCGGCTCGACGAGGCGGCGGCGGAGGCGAATGAAGCCCTGGACAGCGCACTGGCCTGCGGCGACTCGCTGGGCGTCGGATACGCGCACAACACCCTGGCCTACCTCGCCCCCGCGCCCGACCAGCTCTGCCACATCGACGCGGCGATCGCGGCCCTCGGCGACGACGTGGAGGCCACCGACCTGAAGATGTTGCTGACCGGCAACCGCTTGCACCGGCTGCTGGCCAACGGACGGCGGGCCGAACTCGAGGACTCGCTCGCCGAGGCGCTGGTGCGCGCCGAGCAGGTGGGCAGCATCCGCGCGGGGATCATGTTCGCCCAGGCGGCCGGCGCCTGCTACATGTACGGCCGCTGGGACGACGCCGTGATGTACGCCGACCGGCCCGACCAGGAACTGCTGGCCACACCCGCGCTGTCCTACCTGCACGCCATCGTGGCGCTCATCGCGATGCACCGCGAGGACCATGCGACCGCCACCGCCAGGCTGCACGCCGCGGGTTTCCTCGACCCGGACGCGCAGCCCCGATGGGTGAGCGCCTTCGGCGTCGTCGCCGAGGCCGTGGCCATGCACGCCGAGACCGGCGGCGACCCGGCCGCGGGTCTGGCGCTGCGCACCTCCTACCTCGACCTGCCACCGGGCCCGGCCCGCGCGTCCCGCAGCGACGAGGCGACCCAGCTGGTCCGCGCGGCGCTGGCACGCGGCGAGACGGCGATCGCCGCCGCGGCCGCCGCCGCCGTCCAAGCCGATCCCGACCCCGCCCCCGACCGCCTGCTGGCGATCCGCTGCTGCCGCGCCATGCTCGCCGGAGACGCCGCGGAACTGCTCGCCGTGGCGGACGAGTACGAGCGCTGGGGCTGGCCGCCCCACCGCGCGTTCGCGCTGGAGGAGGCGGCCGTACTGCTGGCCCGCAGGGCAGACCAGGCCGGGGCCCGCGCCCCCTTCACCGAGGCGCTGGGCACCTGGCTCGATCTCGGGGCGACCTGGGAGGCCCGGCGCGTCGAGGCCCGGCTGCGCCCCTTCGGAGTGCGCCGCGGCCCCCGCACCATCCGCCGCCGCCCCGCCCACGGCTGGGACGCGCTGACCCCCACCGAGCGCCACGTCGCCCGGCTCGTCGCCAAGGGCATGTCCAACCCGGACATCGCCGCGGAGCTGTTCGTCTCCCGCAACACAGTGCAGACCCACGTGTCGAGGGTGCTGAGCAAGCTGCAGATGCGCTCGCGGATCGAACTCATCCAGCAGGGACCCGCCAGCGACCGGTGAGCGGCGCGGACCCGGCCCGGTCAGCGCATCGTCCACTTCTGATTGTCGGCTCCCGTGCAGGTCCACAGCTGGGTGCCGGTGCCGTTGGCGGTGCCGTGGTCACGGACGTCCACGCACTTGTCGGCCTGCCGCCCGACCAGGTCGTGGGCCGTGTTCAGGGTGAACCGCTGGGCGCTGCCGCCGTTGCAGCGGGCCACCTGGATGACCGTGCCGTTGGCGGTCGAGGCCCACGCTGCGTCCAGGCAGAAGCCGCCGGTGCGGATGGTGCCGTCCGACTTGACCGTCCACTGCTGCTGGCTGGAGCCGTTGCAGCTCCACAGCTGCACCGGAGCGCCGTCGCGCGCGGCTGCCTGCAGGCACTTGCCGGAGTCGTGGCTGACGATCGGCCGGCCGCTCGGCGCGGGCGGCGGCGGGGACGGCTGCGTCACCGGCTTGGCCGACGCGGTGGGCTTCGGGACCACCGCGCCGCTGGTCGGCCGCGTCCCCGCGCCGGTCGGGCGGGGCTGTCCTGCGGTCGGGTCGCCGGTGGGCGTCGGCTGTCCCGGCAGGGAGGGATCTGGCGAGCTACCGGGTGAACCGGCGTCGGGCGAGGCGGTGGGGCTCGGGGTGCCGTCCGGCAGCGGCAGGCCGGGCAGGTCGAGTCCGTTGCCGGCGGCGGCGCGGGTCGGCACGGGGTCGGCCAGGACAGGCCCGTTGCCGGTTCCGGTCGCCGCCACCACGGCGGCCGCGGTGACGACGACCACGCCGAGGCCGGCGGCGAGGGCGAGCTTGGGATTCCAGGCGCCGGCCCTGCGGTCCGCGGGGTCGTCGTCCAACCCGGCCAGCAGGTACGGACGCGGTGCGCCGTCCGGCAGGTCGAGGGCGTCGTCGGCGTGTTCGTGCTGGGTCACGGGTCGTCCTCAGGCTCGGTGGATGGGGTCCGGCGCGCTCAGCGGCGGCGGGACGCGTCGGCGCGCAGGCTCTCCAGGACCTGCTCGTGGGACGGGGCGCCCGTCTCGGGTCCGGCGACTTCGCTGAGCAGCACCCGGCGTACGCCGTCGGGTCCGGTGGCGGTGTCGAGCACCTCGAACACGGTGCCCGGCGCGAACAGCACCTCGTCGCGGTCGGACAGCACCCCGGGACGCCGGCCGGTGAGCGAGTAGACGGTGTACTCGTCGTGGCGCTCGTCGGACGGAGCCTGCCCGCCGGCGCGCAGCAGGCCGGGGCTGATCAGGACGTCGCCGGTCCGGTGCGGGACCGGGTCGGCGGGGGCCCAGCCGCGCACCGGGCCCAGCGCGGTCGGCAGCCGGTTCAGGCCGCTGAGCAGGCAGGCGCGCAGCGCCGGTTCGGTGCCGGTCCGGCCCGGTCGCAGCGTCGCCGCGACGGCTACGAGGTCGGCCATGACGGCGTCGGTGGACTCGTCCACGCCCGGCCGGATGCCCGGCAGCCGCACCAGCAACTGAGTGACGTCGCGGGCGTGCACGTCGTACTGCGCGCCGAGGTGCTCGCGGACGCGCCGCTGCTCGTGGACGTTGCTGCGGCGGGGCGCGGGTGCGGGCACCGCGCCCGGCTGGCGGCGCAGCGGCGGCATGGGCGGCAACGCGGCCGACGCAGGGCCGGATGCCGACGTCGCCGACGCGGTCGCGCCGCGGGTCGCGGGGACGGCGGCGGAACTGCGATCGGTGCTCGGCGGGGTAGGCGAGGTCGGCGCGGGTTCGGTCGTCCGGTGCCGCAGCGGCGCGGGCGTCGCCGCCTCGGCCACCGCTGCGGGCTGTGCGGGTTGGGCCTGCTGCGGGGGTGCGGACACAGGCGAACGGGGCACTGCGGCGGCCGCGGCGGACAGGGTCGCGGGCGCGGGGACGGCGGCCGTGGCCGGCGGTGTCTGCGGGGCCGGGCGCACCTGGGGTGCGGACAGGATCGGCGGCACGGTCGGGGCGGCGGGCGCGGTCAGCGTGGCGGGTATCGCGGAACTCACCGGCGTGGCCGCGGCGGGCGCGACCGTGTCCTGGTCGGCGAGGCCGCGATCGTGCTGCCGGGCCGGTTCGTCGACCTGCTCGACGGCGGGCTCGGCGCGCTGTTCGAAGCGAAGGCTGCCGCGGATGTCGGCGGGCAGCCGCGCGGCCAGCAGGCGGGCCAGGTCGTGGGCCTCCGCGCCGGTCACGTCGACGAGGAAGGTGTCGCCGCTGCCGGCCGGGCGCAGGCGTACGTCGTCGCTGCCCGCGGCGTCGGCTTCGCGCAGCCAGTAGCCGGCGCGCACGACCTCGACGAGCCAGCGGTCGGTCACGTCCTCGACCGGGCGGCCCGTGGCCAGCCGACCGGAGGTGGGGCTGATCCAGGTCTCGATCCGGGGCACCGGGTCGTTGGTCAGGTAGGACATCGTCTGTGCGGCGGGCCGGGGACCGGCGCGCCCGGCGCCGTCCACGGGCACGTGGTAGGTCGTGCCCCGCGACCGCACCGGCAGCCCGGCGGTGCGCCCGACCGTGACGTGCAGGTCCGTGCTCAACCGTCCGGCGACCGTGTCGAGCAGCGGCCCCCAGGGGCCGTACGGCATCAGCACGAGCCGGCCGAGCGCGGTCAGCGGCAGGCGGCTGAGCCAGCGGTACACCCGGCGCGGTGACGGCGGCTCGCGGTCGGGCTGCCCGACCAGGACCACCACGTGCTCCCCGTCGACCTCGATCGCATACGCCGGATCGTCGGCGGGCAGCGGCCGCCGCTGCGGGCGGTGCAGCCAGAAGCCCGCGGGCAGCTCCTGCGCGACCAGGCCGTGCAGCCGACCGAACGGCTGCCTGGGCAGCGGGACCTGCCATTGCGGGGCCGGGTGGCGGGGCGAGTCGATGTCGCGGGGCCGGTCGCCCGGCCGGTGCAGCCGCCAGGAGTGGGCCCGGGGCCGCCGGACGACGAACAGCGAGCCCGGACCGACGAGCATGGTCGGTCCCAGCGGTGCCACGACGTCGACGCTGAGCCGGTCGGCCAGCTGCTGGGCGATCCGTCCCGCGCCCGGCGCGGAGCAGGCGAGCCGGATCGAGCCCGCTTTCGGCAGCTCCTCGCCGATCAGGCGGGCAACCGGCTCCGGGGCCAGCGTGGCGTCCCCGGCGAGCAGCACCGTGTGGCGGTCGCGTTCGGACGGCAGGGCCTCGACCAGGTTTCTCGGAAGCCGCTCGTCCACGCCGATCACCAGCGTGTGCCCGTACCAACGGGCCGTCAACTCGCTCATCGCAGGGGCCTCCTCGGCCGACATCCTCCCCCCGGCGGGTGGTCGCCGGGGAGGCCCAACAGGGGCCCAAACGGTGCGCCGCCGGGGCTCAGCTCGGCCGCGGCCGCGCCGAGGGGAACTCGTCCTCGTCGTGGCCCGCCGGGCTGTGCTCGACCAGCCGGTACCCGCGCTTCATCACGGTCTGGACCAGGTCGGCGCCCTGCAGCGCGCGGCGCAGCCGCGACACCGCCATCTCGATGGCGTGGTCGTCGGCGCCGGCCCAGAACGGCAACTGCCCGCGTACCTCGGCGGGGGACAGCACACGGTCGGGGTGACGGGCCAGCACCCGCAGCACGGCCATCGGCCCCTGCTGCAACGTGATCAGCTTGCCGTCGAGCAGGACGGCCTCACCGCGGATCTCGAAGGTGTGCCGGTCGGCTTCCAGGTGGTGCGCCCGCCGGACCAGCGCGTCGCGTACGGCGGCGGTGAGCTGCTCCGGGTAGGGGGCCGCGGCGAGCTGGACGGGGATGTTCAGCTCCCGCAGCGGCGCGGCGGTCAGCGGGCCGAGGCACACCGCGGCCACGTCGGAGGCCAGCGCCTGGCGCAGCTCGTCGAACTGGTCGCAGGTGCGGGCGTGCCACAGCAGGGCCCGGGTGGCCTCGGCGCTGGTCAGGGTGATCGCGTCGACGTGCCGGCGGACGATCTGGTTGACCAGGCGGCGCATGGTCTCCGGGTTGATGGAGGGCAGGACCTGGAAGGTCGGGACGGCCACCACCTCGTGTCCGGCTTCGGAGAGCATGTGGGCCAGCTCGTGCATGGCCGGGGTGTACAGCTGCAACGCGATCGTCTGGCCCGGGGGGAGCCGGTGGCGCAGGTGCATGACCAGGCCCTCGGTGGTGTTGTCCACCGCGGACGAGATGTCGGTGAAGCCCAGGGCCCGCAGCGCGTCGGCGCAGCGGGGGTTACTGGCCAGCAGCCTGGCGTGGCCGAACCTGGCCAGCAGCGGCACGTCCAGCCGCCAGCTGCGGGCGGCGGCCATCCAGTAGTTGAACTCGACCGCGGCAGTGACCACGAGGTGGTCGATGGGGCTAGTCAGGCAGGCCATGGTGGCCCGCTGGAGGGTCTCCTCCACCGGCTGGGCGAGCGTGCGCACGGATTGGACGCTGACCACCCGGGCGCCCTCGGCCGCCAGGTCGGCAGCCAGGGGATGCCGTCGCAGGTCGCTGATCACGGCCACGGCGAAACCCGCCAGGGCGCCGACGGACGGCGGCTCTGGCGGGCGTTGTCTGGCGCGTGGTGGCAACGGGACCCTTCCGGCGGGTTGGCGACACTCCTTAATACGCGTGGCACGGCGGCTCGGATTGGCCGCCCCACCGTTTTTTCGCAACGGGCCCGTCGCACCGGATTGTTTCCGGCATGTTTCAGCACGTTCACCGACTGGAACATGCCGGGAGCAGCAAATAGCAGCATCTGTCCCGTTTTACCCACCCGGTTCGGGGTGTTTCTCGGGAATGGACGGTGTCCGGCAACCCACCTGGTGAGCAACAAAGCGGTTACGTTTCATGTCGCGCGGAGGTGTTCCGTAACCGAACCGCCACCCGAACACTGACTGGCGACAACGACTCCCACCGCGGACAGCGATCGGCGGTGCGGGTCCACCACTGACATGTCGGGAGAGGCGTGTGGCTGAGGTCGCGCTCGCCGAGATAGGCAAGCGGTACGCAGACGGCACCAGGGCGGTCGAGAATCTGAGCCTGCAGGTCGCCGATGGCGAGTTCCTCGTCCTGGTCGGCCCGTCGGGCTGCGGCAAGAGCACCGCGCTGCGCATGGTCGCCGGACTCGAGGACATCAGCGAGGGCACCCTGCGCATCGGTGACCGGGTGGTCAACCGGGTGCCGGCGCGCGACAGGGACGTCGCGATGGTTTTCCAGAGCTACGCGCTCTACCCGCACCTGGACGTATATGACAACATCGGCTTCGGGCTGCGGCTGCGGGGCATGCGGGACAAGGACATCGCACCCCGGGTCAACGCGGTCGCCGAGACCCTGGGCCTCACCGAGCACCTGCGCCGGCGTCCGGCGTCGCTGTCGGGCGGCCAGCGCCAGCGGGTCGCGATGGGCCGCGCCATGGTGCGCGAGCCCGCCGTCTACCTGATGGACGAGCCGCTGTCCAACCTCGACGCGAAACTGCGGGTGCAGATGCGCGCCGAGATCGGCAAGATCACCCGGCGCACCGGCGTGACCACGATCTACGTCACCCACGACCAGACCGAGGCGATGACCCTGGGCGACCGCGTGGCGGTCATGCGCAAGGGCCTGCTGCAGCAGGTCGCCGCGCCGCAGGAGCTCTACGACAACCCGGTGAACATGTTCGTCGCGGGCTTCATCGGCTCCCCGCCGATGAACCTCGTCGAGGGCGTGTTCACCGCCGACGGCGGCGGGCTGCGGCTCGCGCTGGGCGAACGAAGCCTGCGGGTCGACGACGCCCTGCTGCACACGAAGCCGGGCCTGCGCGCCTACCTGGATCGGCGCGTCGTCGTCGGCGTACGCGCCGAGGACCTGCGCGACGCCGCACTCGACCGGGCCGATGAGGACCAGACCCTGCTCGCCGACGCCGAACTGACCGAAGCACTGGGCTCGGACCTGTACGTGCACTTCAGCCTGCCGGTGCCGGCCGTGGTCAGCGAGGACACCCGGGAGCTGGCCCGCGACGCCGGCGCCGAGCCGCAGCGCGACCGGGCCGACCGGACCGCCATGGTGGCCCGGTTCAGCCCGCGCTCCACGGCCCGGGCCGGTGACCGGATCGCCGTCGCCGTCGACACCGCGCGACTGCACGTGTTCGACGCCGACACCGGTCGCAGCATCCACTGAATCGACTTCCGGCTGCCGGGGCTCCTACCCCCCGAAACCAGTCGGACAGAGGTACCGCATCTTCTCCAGAAGGGAATGTTAGATGAGAAACAGTCTGCGCGCAGGCGCGCTGGCCGCGGTCGCCGTCCTGGCCGCCGCCGGGTGCAGCGGCACCGCCGACCCCACCACCCCGGGCACCGGCCCCCTGGCCGGTCAGAGCGTGGAGGTCGCCGGCACCTGGTCCGGCACCGAGCAGGCCAGCTTCCAGCAGGTGCTGGACGCCTTCGCCAAGAAGACCGGCGCGACGGTCAAGTACACCTCCGGCGGCGACGACCTCGCCGCGCTGATCAACAGCCGGCTGGCCGGCGGCTCGCCGCCCGACGTCGCGCTGATCCCGCAGCCCGGCGTCGTCAACGAGTTCGCCCGCAAGGGCGCGATCAAGGAGCTGACGGGCGAGGCCGCCACCGCGGTCGCGGCCAACTACTCCCCGGCCTGGCAGCAGCTCGGCACGGTCGACGGCAAGCTCTACGGCGTCTACTTCAAGGTCGCCAACAAGTCCGTGGTCTGGTACCGCACCGACAAGTTCACCGAGGCCGGCGTGCAGGCCCCGGCGACCTGGGACGACTTCGTCAAGGTCACCAAGACGCTCGCCGACGCGGGCATCTCGCCGATGGCGGTGCCCGGCGGCGACGGCTGGACGCTGACCGACTGGTTCGAGAACGTCTACCTGCGGGTCGGCGGCCCGGAGAACTACGACAAACTCTCCCGCCACGAGATCCCCTGGACCGACCCCACCGTGGTGCAGACCCTGCAGCTGCTCGGGCAGTACTGGGGCGACGCCAAGGCGGTGCAGGGCGGCGCGAAGGGCGCGGTGCAGCTGAAGTTCACCCAGTCCATCGCGGACGTCTTCGGTGAGAAGCCGCAGTCGGCGATGCTGTTCGAGGGCGACTTCGTGGCCGCGGAGATCAACAAGCTGGGCAAGGTCAAGGTCGGCGAGGGCGCCCGGTTCTTCGACTGGCCGGCCGTCAACGGCTCCAAGCCGGCCGTGGTGACCGCGGGCGACCAGGCCGTGGCGTTCAAGGACAGCCCGGCGGCCCAGCAGCTGATCGCCTTCCTGGCCTCCCCGGAGGCCGCGAAGATCATGGCAGCCAAGGGCGGGTTCCTGTCGGCGAACAAGAACCTGGAGACCTCCGCCTACCCCGACCCGACCACGGTCGCGCTCGCGGAATCGGTGGTCAAGGCCGACCTGCTGCGCTTCGACCTGTCCGACCTCACCCCGCAGACCTTCGGCGGCGGCACGGGCGCCTCGATGTGGCGCCTGCTGCAGGACTTCCTGACCAACCCGGCCGACCCGGCCGGCACCGCCGCCAAGCTCGAGGCAGCCGCCAAGAAGGACTTCGGAGGTAAGTGATGACACGCGCGTCCGAGCCGGTCGGCGAGGTCGTCACAGCAACCGCTGTGGCCGACCCCGAGGCACCGGTCGACGGCCAGACCCCGACGGCGGCGCCCGACGCCGGCCGGCCGGGCGCGCCCGGCGCGCGGTCCGCGCGCCGGGAGGGGCAGCGCTGGTGGGAGAAGCTGACCAGCGTCTGGTTCCTCGCCCCGGCCGTGATCGTCCTGCTGACCCTGGTGGCGTACCCGATCGTCTACACGGTCTGGCTCAGCCTGCACAGCTCCGACGGGGCCTCCTTCGTCGGCGTGGACAACTACGTACGGATGTTCACCGCGCCGGAGACCCGGCGCGCGATCGTCAACAACATCGTCTGGGTCGTGGTCGCGCCCTCCCTGGTGACCGCGATGGGCCTGGTCTTCGCCGTGCTGATCGAACGGGTGCGGCTGGCCTCGGTGTTCAAGGCGGTGGTCTTCATGCCGATGGCGATCTCGTTCCTGGCCGCCGGGGTCACCTTCCGCATGGTCTACGACGAGAGCCCCGACCGCGGCCTGCTCAACGCGGCCGTGGTCACCGTGCACGACGCCTTCAGCCCGCCGTCGCAGTACTTCGGCGCCCGCCCGCGCGACGGCGCGCCGCTGACCGAGGCCGCAGGCGGCTTCGAGACCACCGCGACCACCGGCACGACCGTGCTGATGCCGCTGGTGGGACTGCCGCAGGACCGGGTGCCCGCCGACGCCGTCGCGGCGGCGGCCCCCACCGGGTCCGGCCTGGCCGGGGTGGTGTGGCTCGACTTCACCCCCGGTGGCGGCGGCACCGCCGGGGCCATCGACCCGGTCGAGCGCGGCCTGCCGGCGATGACGGTGCAGGCGCTGCGCGACGGTGCCGTGGTCGCCACCACGAAGACCGCGGCCGACGGGCGGTTCGCCTTCGACGGGCTCGCGTCCGGCGCCTACACGGTGCGGCTGAGCCCCGACAACTTCACCGCCCCGTTCAACGGGGTGACCTGGCTCGGACCGTCGCTGGTCACTCCGTCGATCATCCTGGCCTACATCTGGATCTGGGCGGGCTTCGCGATGGTGTTGATCACCGCGGGCCTGTCGGCGATCCCTCGCGACGCCCTCGAAGCGGCCCGGGTCGACGGGGCCACCGAATGGCAGGTGTTCCGGCGGGTGACCGTGCCGCTGGTGCGTCCCGTGCTGGTCGTGGTGCTGGTGACCCTGACCATCAACGTGCTGAAGATCTTCGACCTGGTGATGGTGCTGGCACCCGAGTCGTCGCAGGACGACGCGAACGTGATCGCCCTGCAGATGTACCGGGTGTCGTTCGGCGGGGGACTGGACTTCGGGCTCGGCAGCGCCCTGGGCGTGCTGCTGTTCCTGCTGGTCCTGCCGGCGATGTTGTTCAACATCCGGCGCATGCGGAGGGAGCAGAGGTGAGCGTCGACATCGACACGCAGGTCCCCGATCTCGTACCGGCTGGGGTGACCCCGAGCGGCCCACCGCGGCGCAGCCTGCTCTCGCGGCTGATCGGCCGGCTCGGCAGCACGGCGGTCAACGTCGTGGTCGCCGTGCTGGGACTGTTCTGGCTCGCGCCGGTCGTCGGGCTCGCCGTGGCCAGCCTGCGCACCACCGCCGACAACAGCTCCACCGGCTGGTGGACCGTGCTGACCGAACCCTCCCGGCTGACCCTGGAGAACTACGCCGGGCTCATGCGCAACGAGAGCGTCCTGCACTCGCTGTGGAACACGGTCCTCATCACGGTGCCGTCCACGGTGCTGGTGGTGGTGCTCGGCGCACTGGCCGCGTACGCCCTGGCCTGGCTCGAATTCCCCGGCCGGGACTGGCTGTTCGTGCTGATCGTGGCGCTGATCGTGGTGCCCGTGCAGGTGGCCATCATCCCCGACGCCAAACTGTTCGGCTCGCTGGGAATCTACGGCAGCATCGCCGCGGTGATCGCGTTCCACGTGGCGTTCGGGCTGCCGTTCGCGATCTTCCTGCTGCGCAACTTCTTCCTCGCCATCCCGAAGGACCTGCTGGAGGCCGCCCGGATGGACGGCGGGCGGGACTTCACCATCTTCCGCCGCGTGGTGCTGCCGATCGGCTGGCCGGCGATCGCGTCACTGGCGATCTTCCAGTTCCTCTGGGTCTGGAACGACCTGCTGGTCGCGCTGGTCTTCGCGACGTCGGACAACGCCCCCATCACGTACACCCTGCGCGAACAGATGCGTGCCTTCTCGTCCAACGTCGACGTGATCGGCCCGGGAGCGTTCCTGTCGATGGTGGTGCCCCTGGTGGTGTTCTTCGCCTTCCAGCGGTACTTCGTCCAGGGTGTCCTGGCCGGCTCGGTCAAGTGACACGGCGTGCCGTGGGCGTCCGGCCGGGACCGGACCGGCCGCCCACGGCCTCACGCCCGTCCAGCAGCAGGTTCATGAGGTCAGTAGGGAGGGGTACGTGGTGCCTGCCTTGACGAACGAACGGCCGGCGGAGTGCGCCGACGGTGCGGCACCGGACCGGTCCGTGCCGGCGGACATACGGATGCAGGCGATCTGGCGCGCCTACGCGGACCCCCTGCTGCGGTTCCTCCAGCGGCTGAACCCGGGCCGCCAGCACCTGGCGGAAGACCTGCTCCAGGAGACCCTGATGCGGGCATGGCGGCACATCGACAACCTGCCCGACGACATCGAGTCGCTGGGTCCGTGGCTCTACACCGTCGCCCGCCGCGTCGCGATCGACGCGGCACGGGCCAGGCAGGTGCGCCCGGCCGAGATCGCCTTCCCCGAGCACGGTCGCGAGCCGGTGGCGGCGGACATGTTCGACCGGGTCGTGGCGGCGCAGGTCATCCGCGACGCGCTGCCGCGGCTGATACCCGAGCACCGCTCGGTGGTCGTCGAACTCTACCTGCGCCAGCACTCCACCCGCGAAGCCGCGCTACGGCTCGGCATCCCCGAAGGCACCGTCAAATCCCGCGTCTACTACGCCCTGCGGGCATTGAGCGCGGTCGTCGGCGCCACCGACTGACACGGCGCCCCACAGCCGACGCGCCCGCAGTTCACCACTTCCCCCCGGGGTGGACGGTCCGAGGCGTGTCCACCGCGATGCGGGGCAGGGACGGTGCCAGCCCTGCCCCGCATCGCCCATCGCGGCCGTCCCGACCAGGGCGAAGATGGGCCCTCCGGCCCACGGATTGGGCCCGGCCGGGCCGATCCGAAACGCCGCCCCAGCCGTATGACGTGATGCCCGCCCGGCCGCCCCGCCGGGCGGGTGCTCGAACAACCCGCGGGTCACCGCCCTCACCACCTGGAACGCCATGAGAAACGACGCCACCCCGCCACTGCCGCCCCGGCTGCCCCGCGAAATGCCGGTCGAACGCGACTGGTTCAAACACGCGGTCTTCTACGAGATGCTGGTGCAGGCCGGCCTCGACGCCGACGGCGACGGCCGCGGCGACCTGCCCGGCCTCACCCGCAAACTGGACTACCTGCAGTGGCTGGGAGTCGACTGCGTATGGCTGCCCCCGTTCTACGACTCACCCCAGCGCGACGGCGGCTACGACGTGCGCGACTACTGCCGCATCCTGCCCGAGTACGGCACCCTCGACGACTTCGTGACCTTCGTCGACGAGGCCCACCGCCGCGGCATCCGCGTCGTCACCGACCTCGTGCTCAACCACACCTCCGACACCCACGACTGGTTCCAGCGGTCCCGGCAGGACCCCGACGGCCCCTACGGCGACTTCTACGTCTGGCGCGACACCGACACCGAGTACGCCGACGTGCGCATCATCTTCAGCGACACCGAGACCTCGAACTGGACCTTCGACCACGTCCGCAAGCAGTTCTACTGGCACCGCTTCTTCTCCCACCAGCCCGACCTCAACTACGACAACCCGGCCGTACGCGAGGCGATGCTCGCCGTCGTACGGTTCTGGCTCGAACTGGGCGTCGACGGCTTCCGGCTCGACGCCGCCACCTACCTGTTCGAGCGCGAAGGCACCGACTGCGCGAACCTGCCCGAGACCCACGCCTACCTCAAAGCGATCCGCACCATGATCGACGAGGAGTACCCGGGCCGGATCCTGCTCGCCGAAGCCAACCTGTGGCCCGAAGACCTGATCGACTACTTCGGCGACCCGGCGGTCGGCGGCGACGAGTGCCACATGGCGTTCCACTTCCCGCTCATGCCGCGCATCTTCATGGCCGTGCGCCGCGAGTCACGCCACCCGATCTCGGAGATCCTCGCCCAGACCCCGGTGCTGCCCTCGGGCTGCCAGTGGGGCACGTTCCTGCGCAACCACGACGAGCTGACCCTGGAGATGGTCACCGACGAGGAGCGCGACTACCTCTACGCCGAATACGCCAAGGACCCCCGGATGCGGCTCAACGCGGGCATCCGCCGCCGGCTCGCGCCGATGGTCGACAACGACCGCAACCAGATCGAGCTGTTCACCTCGCTGCTGCTGTCACTGCCCGGCTCCCCGGTCGTGTACTACGGCGACGAGATCGGCATGGGCGACAACATCTGGCTCGGCGACCGCGACAGCGTACGCACCCCCATGCAGTGGACCGCCGACCGCAACGGCGGCTTCTCCACGACCGACCCGGGCCGGCTGTACCTGCCGGCCAACATGGGCCCCGTCTACGGCTACCAGGCCATCAACGTCGAGCAGCAGATGGAGCAGCCCGCCTCGCTGCTGCAATGGACCCGCCGGATGATCGCCCTGCGCAAACAGCACCCTGCGCTCGCGCTGGGCACCTACGAGGACGTCGACGCCGCCAACCCTGCGGTGCTGGCGTTCCTGCGCCGCCTGCGCGAAAGCGACACCGACGAGGCGGTGCTGTGCGTGCACAACCTGTCCCGGTTCCCGCAGCCGGTACGGCTGTCGCTCGGCGACCGCTTCAGCGGCTGGGTCCCGACCGAACTGACCGGCGGCACCCGCTTCCCGCAGGTCGACGAGGACCCCTACGTGCTCGCGCTGCCCGGCTACGCCAGCTACTGGTTCCAGCTGGCACCCGCGGCGGTGCCGGCCGCCGGCGAACCGGCGGCCCGGCAACCGCAGACCCGATTGACACCCGCGGTCTAGAGAACCAACGGATCGGCTGAACCGGCGGACCCGGCGGGACGTCATACATTACTGGCGGGTACGCCGGGCAGTCGAGCGTGAGGAGGGTTTGTGGAAAGCCGAAGGGTTTCGCGACGCGCCGAACCGGGCCGGGGCCAGTCCCGCCGCCTGCTAGCCCGGGCGCCGGAGCCGGGCGGCTCCGCGTGCACGCCCGGCGACGGCTCGTCCCTGGCCGGGCTGTACCTGATCGGCGCGCTGCCTGTCGAGCAGACCCGGTCATACGAGGGGCACCTGCTGCACTGCCCGTCCTGCCAGACCGACTGCGACCAGATCGGCCCGGCGGTCGACGCGCTGGCGACCCTGCCGCCGGGTGAAGCCACCGCGCTCGCCGAGCTGGGCTCACCCACCGGTGAAGGACGGACGCCTGGTCAGCAACGCCCGCACCAGCAGTGACGTCAGCGTGAACGCCGACGGCACGCGGCACCCTGGGGGTGTGCTGTCTGCTCAGCCGCCAAGTCGATCCCACGCGCCGGTGAGCCGATCCCATTCGTCGCCGGTGGCCAGACCGATGACCTCCCAGTCGTCGAGTTCGCTGATCCAACTCGTCGGCTCGTTGACGACGGCGGCAACCTCGGCGGCGGTGAGCTCGACGCTGCCCTTGGTCGGATAGCCCCGGAAGAGGTCGACCCAGCCGCGGGAGACCATGTCGGCCAGGACCCGAGCGAAGTGCGGGACCAGTGCCCGCTTCGCGTCGAGGTCGAGGTCGGACGGCGTGGTCGTGGTGCCGGTCTCGGCCCACCGCTGCCGAGCGCGGAACTCATCCAAGATGTGCCCGATCGCGGCCTCTTCGTACGCCGTGACGATCACCGCGTACTGCTCCTCGGTCAGCGCCGGCCAGGTTCCCATGGGAACCAGCATGGACCGCATGCGCCGACCGTCAAGCCTGACTGCCCGTGCCTGGTCCTAGGGGTTCACCGAACCGGACATGTTGCTGACGCGACCCAGGTTGTCGAAGTCGACGCGCAGGGTCGAGCCGTCGGTGTGATGGGCGGTCACCGACGTGGGCGCAGGGTCCAGGCGCCACGACTGCTGGCGCAGGAACGACTCGACGACGGTCCGGTGGTCGACCGGGAAGCTCTGGATGACCTGGCCCAATACACTCAGCGCGCGTTCGGGCCGGACCGGCGCGGTGAGCTGCGGCGGGGCGTCGTCCAGGTGGAAGAAGACCGCTCCACCGGCGTACGGCCCGCGGTAGTAGCACCGGCCGGTCAGGCCCGAGGCCAGCAGGGCCAGGCGGTGCCCGTCGGCGCGTCCGAGCGCGAACGTGGGCTCGGTGAGCTCGGCGACTCCCTGGCGGTGACCGTACTCGCGCAGCCAGCCGCACAGGTGCAGCAGCGCGGGCGGAAGGTTGCTCGCCTCGTTCGCCCACGCCCACAGCCAGCTGCCGTCGTCGTGGTTCTCCGTGCCGAGCAGCTGGACGCGATACCGCAGATCGTCGCCGAACACCACGGTGCCGCCGGCCAGGTCGAGCTGCCAGCCCCGCTCGCCGATCAGGTCGCCCAGCGCCAGCTGACGGGCCAGCCCGGTGGCGACATGCTCGGCAAAGAGTCGATCAAACGTAGGCATCGCTGCAGTGTGCCAGATCGTGAAACAGTGCGATGATCGCGGTTTGGTGTGAGGGGATGGGGCCAGGCGATGAGGAATGAGGCGAAGGCGTGGTACAGCGCCAGAACCTTCTACAGATGGGTGACCTGGGAGAACCGTCCCTTCGAGGAGCGTGTCGTGCTGTTCCGGGCATCGTCTCTCGACGAGGCCATCGAACTGGCCGAGCGGGAGTCCGCCGAGTACGCCGGGGACCAAGACTTCGAAGTCCTCAACATGGTGCAGGCATACCGGATCTCCGATGGCGACGAGGAGATCGGCGCGGGTACGGAGGTGTTCTCCGTGCTGCATGCACTCGACCTCCCGGCCGACGCGTTTCTCGACCGTTACGACTCAGGACCGGCCCATACTCAGATCAGCCAGTGATCGCGTTCGATCTAGGGCCGTCTGCGCCCCATCCCATGGACCCGCGTGACCGTGGATCGGGATCAGGCGTCGAGCAGCCCGTACCGCTTCAGTGCGGCGGCACGTCCTCAGGCGTCCGGCCGTAGATCCGTGCGAGTTCCTGGAGCCGCAGTTCCGGCCGGTAGCGACAGACGACGCCGCCAAGGTCGAACACTATGGTGCTCATGGCCATGGGCCCGGAGATTCACACGACCGCAAGCTGCCGAAGTAGCACATCGTGGCATCGCGCCCTTCGCCGACAGCCGATCGCGTGAGCGGGGGAGCAAGGGTCCTCACCTCTCGCTTCTGCTTCGGACGTACGCCACCGGGTCGGTGATGAACTCCTCGAGCTCCTGCAGTGCCTGCCGCCCGGTCTCCACCCCGGCCAGACAACGATGGTGCGCAGATGCGTCGTTGAACCGGTGAAGCCCGGATCGCGGGTCGAACAGACCCGGCGGGAACATCACCACCTCATCCTGCGCGTGGATGACTTCGCCGCACACGGCGCACGGTGTCTTGCCGCTGATCAGCAGAGCCAACTTGTCCCCCTGTGATTCTCGCGCCGGCATCCCCGGCCGATCATGCGGAACGCAAGTGTAGGTGCCACAGCCTCAGCAGACCCGTCCACTGGGGACAGCGCACGACCCGCGTGGGCATCCGAGCACGACAGGCACCCGCACCGAGGGCGCCTTCAAAATACGTGGATCGATGTCGTTTGGCGGGTTACGGTCGCCGCATGATCTACCAGCATCCGTTGGCGTACCTGCTCGGGATCGAGGGCCTCGCGCTCCTGCACGGCTGGGGCGGGGAGTACGACGAGGAGTTCACGCACCGGCGGTTGGCCGAGGTACGGGCGCTGCTGGCCAACCCGGCGCTCACCGGGCACGAGGGGGTGCAGGTCGGGCGGGGCGACACCCTCACCGGGTACGGGCAGTGGGCGGCGACCTACGACGAGCCGCGCAACAGCCTGTTCGACATCGATGAGCCGGTCATGCACCGGCTCATCGAGGCGCTGCCGGTCGGCGACGCCCTCGACGCGGCGTGCGGCACGGGAAGGCACGCCGAATACCTCGCCGGGCAGGGGTTCACGGTGATCGGTGTGGACAGCTCACCGGAGATGCTGGAGCGGGCCCGAACCCGGGTGCCGTCCGGTGACTTCCGCCTGGGCGATCTGCGCGCGCTGCCGCTGCCCGACGGCAGCGTCGACCTCGTCGTCTCCGGCCTGGCGCTGTCCCATTCGCCCTCGCTGGAGCCGGTGCTGGCCGAGTTCGCCCGCGTGCTGCGTCCCGGCGGCCGTGCGGTGATCTCCGACGCGCACTGCGAGATCGGCTTTCGCGGCTCGATCCCGCACGCGCTCGGCCCGTCCGGCGAACCGGGCCTCGTCGCCACGTACCGGCACACCGCAGGCGACTTCGTGCGCGCCGCGCTCGCCGCCGGGCTGCGGATCCGGGCGTGCGAGGAGCCGCGCGGCTCGGGCGGTGACCAGCCGCCGCCACCACCGCCGGTGCCCCTGGCGCAGGCGCAACCCGGCGACTGGGCCGGTTGGCCCTGGTCGCTCATCGCGCTGCTGCCCGAGGCGGTACGGGCCGCATGGGCGGTACCCGCGGTCATCGTCTGGGATTTCGAACTTCCCGAGGCAGCCCAGGCTTGAAAGAGCCCCGTTCGTGATCGAAATGTGGCGCAACGGCTCTGCGCCCGCCGGGCGAGGTGCGCGAAGCTGAGGCGTTCGACCCGATCATGACTTGGAGTACGCCACACCATGCGCCGTATCGTTCTGCCTTTGCTGCTCACGGCCGTCCTGGCCGGCGCAGCCGCATGTGCCGGGTCTGCGCCCGACACCGCCGCCCCGGCCCCGTCGCCCAGCCCTGCCGCGACCTCGGCCGCGCCGTCGCCGAGTCCGTCGCCGGCCGGCGCGGACTACACGGCGTTCTGCGAGGGTCGCAAGCAGCCGCTGATGGAGGTCTTCACGTCGGTGGCGATGTACGCGGGCTTCCGCAACGGCAACTACCAGGGCGGTGCCCCGGCGATGAAGAAGGTGCTCGGGGAGTTGAGGACCGCGGTCGCCGGCTACCGGACCTACCTGGCGACGGCCCTCAAGGGCACCACGGACGCGAAGCTCGCCGAGGCGCTGACGGCGGACGTGGCCCGGCTGGACGCGTGGACCAAGAAGCTCGCCGCGCCGGGCACCGACTACAAGGGCAAGGTCTACACCTTGATCAGCGACGGGTGGTCGGGGTTCTCCGACGCCAGCGCCGTCAGCGCCCTGTGCTCGGCCTGACCTGGGACAGGTGACCGTCATCCGTGCCTGACCGCGGATTTCGGCCGGTACGAAAGGCGGGCCGGCCACTGAGGTGGCCGGCCCGCTATGCGGTGAAGCAGGATCAGGCGACGGGGATCGCCTGGTTCTTGAGGGTCTGGACGGTGAACGTCTGCGCGCCGGTCAGGGCGTCGACGAGAGTGCCCTTGCCGGACACGGCGGCCTTGAACCCGTCGGAGGCGTTGGCATAGGTCGCGGTCATCGCCGGCCCCCAGGTGAACCCGGCCGGGACCTGCGCGGACGCCTTGGCGAAGATCTCGTAGATCTTCTGGTCGCCGTAGAAGGCGACCCCGGTGGCCAGGGCGGGCAGGTTCGCGCCGGCCTTGGTGGCCGGGTACAGGTTGGCCTTCTGGTTGAGCAGGGTGAGCGCTTCCTCGCTCGTGTTGAGCCAGAGCGCGAACTTGGCCGCCTCGTACGGGTGCTTCGAGCCCTTGAACACGGCCGTGGACGACCCGCCCCAGTTGCCCGCGACCGCCTCGCCGCTGCTCCACTGCGGCATCGGCGCGACCCGCCACTTGCCCGCCGTCTTGGGCGCGCCGGACGCGATCGAGTTGGCCCCCCACACCGCCGACACCCACGTCCAGGCCTGGTCGGTGTTGTAGGCGTTGTCCCACTCGGTCGTCCACGGCGGCACCGACGACACCAGCTTGCGATCGATCAGGTCCTGCCAGTACTGCGCGACCTTCGTGGTCTTCTCGTCGGCCAGGCTGACGGTCCACTTCTGCCCGTCGTTGCCGAACCAGCGGCCCCCGGCCTGCCACGCCAGCCCGGCGAACTGGTTCACGTCGCTCTGCGAGAAGTTGGTGATGTAGCCGCCGGCGGCCTTGACCTTCTCCGCCGCCGCCGCGTACTCCTGCCAGGTCGCCGGGATGGCGATGCCGTTCTTCTCGAACAGGTCGGCGCGGTAGAACAGCGCCATCGGCCCGGTGTCCTGCGGCACCCCGTACGCGGCCTTGGCGTCGCCGAGGCTGACCTGGTCCCACGTCCACGGCACGAACTGGTCCTTGGCCTGGGCGACGATGTCGCAGGCGGCGAGGTCGAACAGTCCGTCCTGGACCCGGAAGCCCGGCAGGGCGTCGTACTCGATCTGCCCGAGGTCCGGGGCGTTGCCGGCCTTGAGCTGGTTGAAGAAGTTCTGGTACGTGCCGCCGTTGCCGTTCGGGCCGGTCTGCACCTTGACCTGGATGTCGGGGTTCTTGGCGTTCCAGGCCTGCACGACCTGCTCGACGCCGGGAATCCAGGAGGTGAACGTCAACGTGACCGGCCCGCCGCCGGACGGGGCGCACGCCGACGCGGTGCCGCCCGGGGCGGCGTCGGGGGTGGAGCAGGCGGTGACGGCGACAGCTGAGGTCAGCAGCACGCCTATGGTGCGCAGCAACGCGCTCATCAGGGCAACCTTTCGGTGAGGATCACTTGCGGGGGAGAGGGGTGTTACTTGACCGCGCCGGTGCTGATTCCGGTGCGCCAGAACCGCTGGAGCAGCAGGAACGCCACGGCGAGGGGGGCGATGGAGATCAGCGAGCCGACGATGACCATGCCTCGCAGCTCGGGCACCTGGGCGATCTGGGTGTTCCAGGAGTAGAGGCCGAGGGTGACCGGGAACAGCCGCTCGTCGCTGAGCATGATCAGCGGGAGCAGGAAGTTGTTCCAGACGGCCACGAAGTGGAACAGGAAGATCGTCACCAGCGCCGGGGACATCAGCCGGGCGGAGATGGTGAAGAACGTGCGGATCTCGCCGGAGCCGTCGATGCGGGCGGCCTCCAGCAGCCCGTCGGGCACACCAGCGGTGGCGTAGACCCTGGCCAGGTACACGCCGAACGGGTTGACGAGGCTGGGCAGGAACACCGCCCAGAACGTGTTGGTGGCCTGGACCTGGCTGAAGATGAGAAACAGCGGCAGCGCGAGCGCCGTGGCGGGCACGAGCACGCCGCTGAGCACCACGTTGAAGATCAGCTCGCGGCCGGGGAACCGGTACTTGGCCAGGGCGTAGCCGCACATGGCGGCCAGCAGGGTGCCCAGCAGCGCGGCGCCGCCGGTGTACACGACGCTGTTGAGCGTCCACCGCAGGAAGACCCCGTCGCGGTAGGCGATCAGCTCGCGGATGTTGTCGGCCAGGTGGAAGTCGGCGAACCACAGCGGGCTGGTCCCGGTGAACTGCTCGCGGTTCTTGGTGGCACCGACGAACAGCCACCACAGCGGCAGCAGGAAGTAGACGGTGCAGACGCCCATGATGAGCATCGCCGCGGAGCGGGGGACGGTGCTGTGGCCGCGGTGGCGGACGGTCTCGGCGGGGGTGGTCGGGTGGGTGGTCACTGGATGCCCTTGCGCTGGGTGGCCTTGAGGAAGGCGAAGGACAGGACGAAGGTGGTCAGGGCCAGTACCACGGAGAAGGCCGCGGCCAGGTTGAAGTTGGGGATGGCAGACATGGAGAAGACGGTCATGTTCGGGGTGTAGGTGCTGGACACGGCGGAGCTGAAACTGCGGAACACCTGCGGTTCGGACAGCAGCTGCAGGGTGCCGATGATGGAGAAGACGGTGGTGAGCACGATCGCGGGCATCACCAGGGGGATCTTGATCGACCAGGCGATGCGCAGCCGGCCGGCTCCGTCGAGGCGGGCGGCTTCGTACATCTCGGTGGGGATCGACATCAGCGCCGAGTAGATGATCAACATGTTGTAGCCGACGTACACCCAGGTGACGACGTTGGCGATGGACCACAGCACGGTGTCGGCCGACAGCAGGTCGACGGCGCTGGTGATCGGTTTGAGCGGCGACAGGTTCGGCGAGTAGAGGAAGCCCCACATGATCGCGGCGACGACACCGGGCACGGCGTACGGGACGAAGAACGCCAGCCGGAAGAACCGCCGCCCGGTGACCAGCCCCGAATCCAGCAGCAGGGCCAGCGCCAGGGCGATCCCGAGCATGATCGGGACCTGGACCGCGCCGAAGGCGAGCATCCGCCCGACGGAAGCCCAGAACGGGCCGTCGCTGAACACCAGCCGGTACTGCGCCAGTCCGCCGAAGACCTCCTGGGCGGGGCCGTACGTTCCGGTGCGCTGCACGACGTACAGCGACTGGACGACCGCGTAGCCGATCGGGACGACGTAGAACAGCAGGAACAGGATCGCGAACGGCGCCACGAACACGGCGACGGCGCGGGCGTAGCGGTGCCTGCCGCGTCTGGCGGGACCGGCGCGTTCGACCGGAACCGCCGGTTCGGCCTGCGGCGGGTGGGTGGCGACCTGGGTCATGCGATGATCTCCTGTCTGAGCACGCGGACCGTACCGGCCGGGACCCGCAGCACCGCGCCGACGTGCTCGCCGGTGACCAGCTCGCGGCCGGTGGCGGGGTGCTCGATGTCCTTGGCGCCGTGGTTGATCACGAAGGTGTAGCGGTGGCTGTCGCTGTGCCGGCGCACGACCTCGACGGTGCCGTCGCTTTCCGGACCGGCGGCGGTGACGGCCGCCTCGCGCAGGGCGCGGCGCAGCACGTCGCGCAGGTCCGCCGGCTCCAGGGCGGTGGCCACGTACCAGGCCTGGCCCGCTCCGTGGCGGTTGCGGGTCACCGCCGGGACCCCGGGTAGAGGCCCGTCGGCGTACCGGTCGACGGTGTCGGCGGTGGTGGTGCGCAGCAGTTCGGTCCAGACGGCGGCACGCGCCCCGCTGTCCAGGCCGACCTCGTCGCCGGGCAACAGCGGCACGAACTCCTCGACCACCACGCCGAGCAGGTCGCGGAACGCCCCCGGGTAGCCGCCGAGCCGTACGCGGTCGTGCCGGTCGACGATCCCGCTGTAGAACGTCACCACGGCGTGCCCGCCGGCCTGCACGAACGCGGTCAGCTCGGCCGCCTCGTCGTCGGAGACCATGTGCAGGCAGGGCACCACCACCGCGCGGTACCGGCTCAGGTCCGCTCCGGGAGCCACGACGTCGGTGGTGACGCCGAGTTCGCGCAGCGCCCGGTGGGCCGCGTGGACCTGGTCCAGGTAGCGCATCGCCTGCGACGGCCGGGCCTCGGTGTCGGCGGACCACCAGGACTCCCAGTCGAACAGCAGCGCGGTGTCGGCAGCGACGGTGCTGCCAGCCACTTCGGTGAGCCGGTCGAGGGTCGCCGACAAGTCGAGGACTTCGCGCCACAGCTGCGTGTCGGTGCCCGCGTGGGGCACCATCGCGGAGTGGAACTTCTCCGCGCCCTGCGCGGAGGCACGCCACTGGAAGAAGCACAGCGCGTCCGCGCCCCGCGCGACGTGGGTCAGCGAGTTGCGCAGCAGCTGGCCCGGGGCCTTGGGCAGGTTGTGGGGCTGCCAGTTGACCGCGCCGGTGGACTGCTCCATGAGCATCCACGGCCGCCCGCCGGCCAGGCCCCGGGTCAGGTCGGCGGCGAACGACAGCTCGGCGGCGGGGTCGGCCAGCCGGTGGTCGAGGTAGTGGTCGTTGGCGATGACGTCCATCGCCGGGGCCCATTTCCAGTAGTCGAGGTTGCGGATGTGCGCGGTGACCATGAAGTTCGTGGTGATCGGTGCGCTGGAGTGCCCGCGCAGGATGTCAGCCTCGGCCAGGTAGCACTCCAGCAGCGCGTCCGAGCTGAACCGGTGGAAGTCGACGAGCTGGGCGGGGTTGCGGGTGGACAGCGTCAGCCGGGGCGGGGCGATCTCGGCCCAGTCGCCGTAGCGCTGGCTCCAGAACGCGGTGCCCCAGGCCCGGTTGAGGCTGTCGAGGTCGCCGTAGCGGCGCACGAGCCACTCGCGGAAGGCCTGCGCGCTGGCCTCGTCGTAGCACAGGGCGTTGTGGCAGCCGAGTTCGTTGGACACGTGCCACATCGCCAGGGCCGGGTGGTCGCCGTAACGCTGCGCGACCTGCTCGACCAGGGCGAGCGCGTGGTCGCGGAAGACCGGCGAGCTGGGGCAGAAGGCCTGCCTGCCGCCGGGGAACCGGGTGGTGCCATCGGCGGTGACGGGCAGGACCTCGGGGTGGCGGTGGGTCAGCCAGGGCGGGGGAGAGGCGGTGCCGGTGCCGAGGTTGACGGCGATGCCGTTGGCGTGGAGCAGGTCGATGATGGTGTCGAGGGCGGTGAAGTCGTACCGGCCGGGCTGCGGTTCGAGGTTCGACCAGCCGAAGATGTTGACGGCGACCAGGTCGATGCCCGCGGCGCGCATGAGGCGCATGTCTTCGTGCCAGACCTCTTCGGGCCATTGCTCGAAGTTGTAGTCACAGCCCAGGCCGAGGCCGGCGAACGGCATCGGTGCGGGGCGTGATCGTGCCCGGTCCGGCATGAGCCTTCCTTACGTGTTCTCGTTTTACCTGTTCAAGCAGTGTGTGCTCGTGCACACATCACGGCGGGGTGCCCACCGGGTTACCGATGTGTGAACGAGCACACACGCTAGCCATAGCGGTGGGTGGCGTCAATAGCGTCGTTTACAGTGGCGGTCGTGACAGCCTCCGGAGCGCCCCGGCGATCGACGGTGAAGGACATCGCCGCAGCCGCGGGGGTGTCCCGCGGCACGGTGAACCGGGTGCTCAACGGCGGATACGTCTCCCCGGAGGCCCGCACCGCGATCGAGGCGGCCATCGCCGAGGTCGGCTACGTGCCCAACACCGCCGCCCGCAACCTCAAACGCCGCCGATCCGAAGCCGTCGGCTTCCTGGCCCTGGAACCGCACGCGGTCCTGCTGGAAGACCCCAACATCGGCGCGATCATGCTCGGCGCCAACGCGGTGCTGTCGCTGGCCGGCTACCAGATGGTCAGCCTGGTCATCGACTCCGACCGCGACACCGAGCGGGTCGCCCGCTACCTGTCCGGCGGCTTCGTCGACGGGGCGATCATCGTCTCCGCCCGCGCCTACGACCCGATCACCAGGCTCATCGGGCAGATCGCCATGCCCGCGGTGTTCATCGGCCACCCGCCCGACCTGGCCAATACCATCCCGTTCGTCGGGATCGACAACGTCGGCTCCGCCCGGGAGATCACCTCACGGCTGATCGCCACCGGCCGGCGCCGGATCGGCATGATCGCCTGCGCCCTCAACCGCGACTCCGGCGGGGACCGCCTCGACGGGTTCCGCCAGGCGCTGGGCGACCGGTTCGACCCCGCCCTGGTCGCCGAGGTCCCGCACTACGACTACCTCGGCGGCGTCAACGGCATGCGCGAACTACTGGAACGCGAACCCGGCATCGACGGCGTGTTCGCCGCCTCCGACGCGGTGGCGGCCGGGGCGATGCAGGTGCTGCGCGAAGCGGGCCGGGACGTGCCCGGCGACGTCGGCGTCGTCGGCTTCGACGACAGCGCGTGGGCAGCACGCACCCAGCCGCCGCTGTCCACCATCCACCAGCCCGCCCGCGAGATCGGCCGGCACGCCGCCGAACTCGTCCACCGCCAGATCAGCGGGGACACCGACGTGCCGCGCAGCGTCGTGCTGCCCTCGCCTGTCGTCTGGCGCCACTCGGCCTGAACCCGGCGGTCGGGGCGAGACCGGCTCGAGCCGGCACCGCATTCGTCACGCGGACCCGGGCATCGGCTGACCTGCATTGACCACAGCAGACGCCTGACTGCTGGTGACCACCGGGATCACCTCGAACTCGACCAGGTCGGTCCACTGCGCGATCCACTCCGTCAGCAACGTGAGATCGTCGCACTCCATGAGCTGAAAGCAGCGGCCGAGGTTGGCTTCGACCCAACTGTCGACGTACCGCAGTCCGTCGGGCAGCAGGCGTCCACGATCACGTGCTCGCTCGTACACCGGCCGGGCGTCTCCGCCGCGAAACCGCTCCACCACCATGAACAGCACGACCATTGATGGTAAGGGCCCGTTCTGTCGTGGCTGCGTCGACCCTGCCTGAACAGCCGGCCGCGGTCTGTGGGCGACGACGTCGCGGAGCGGTTCCGTGACGGTGTTTCTCCATGTCGCCACAGCCGCAGGTGCGCCAGCCATCGACGTCCTTGACACCGACCTCGGCAGACGTGGAACCTTGGTCGATGGGGGAACCGGACTGGGATCGGCTGGTGCTCGTCGCGACGTCGGCCTGGGTGCTGCCCTATGCGCCACAGCGGCCAGTGGACGATCCTCGGCCTCAGGCCAGTGCGCACCGATGCGCCGCCTGCGTGCACCCGGGGGAAGAGACCGGTGCGGCCACGCCGACCGGAAGCAGGCCCACGCGCGACGGGCGGACGCCGCACCAGGTGGCCGTCGCGGTCGATCGCCATGGAGCTCTGCTGCACGAGTTCCTCCGGCCGGATAGGCCGGGCCTGGCTTTCGCCAGCCGGGCCAGTGATCCCCGACCGCGGTATGCGATGCAGGCTCGGACCGATCCGCCGCCAGGGCGCGAGTTCGCCGCAGCCCCGGACGCCGACGCGGTCGTCGACAGCGTGCTCGGCCGGTTGGAGCGTCATCTTCGCGTCCCGGCCGGAGGGTGGATCCACGAGGAGCCGTTCGTGTTACGCCATCGGATCATCATGGATCGGCGGCGGTTCGAGTCGGTGACGTCTTTCGTCGCGCCGGAGCCGACAGACCTGGACTACTTCGTCACCCTGGACTTCAGGTTCGTCCGCGGCGCCGAGCACTATCAGCGCTGGCACCTGAGCATCGCCGTCTGGAGCGAGCTTCCGTTCGGAGTGGAGCACCGCCCGCCGCTGGACGACCGGTATCCATGGCGCATCCGTGAGGCTGACGAGGCAGTGCTGTGCCGACGGCCGCGGCACTACCGCGACTTGTTCGAGGCGGCGGCCCGACACGCAGAGAACTGGCTGGAGGGCCGCGGCTACGAGCACAGCCGGCTGACCATCTCCGGCCGCCGGTACATGCAGCCCGACTTCTGGATCGCCGTGCCGAGCGAGCGCACTGCACCGGACCGGTACCTCACAGCCGCCGACAAGCCGGGGGCGGAGATCATCCGGACGATGCTGCGGGTCGACTCGGCGTTGGACGACACGCTGTCCGCCAGTGTCCTCAACGGCGACTACCTGGTGCTGCGGCAGATGGCCGCCGGTATCGACGTCGAGCGCCAACTCGACCACCGCTTCCAGTTCACCCGCCACCCGCTTTATCTGATCATCGTCGGCGAAGCGCCCTGGTTCTCGCCCACGCGCGGGTTCCACGTCGACGACCGATACGCGCCGATCGAGGGACCGGCAGGCGGGCAGTGCGCGCACCACCACCGGTGTCGTCGGTACGAGTATGTCGCCCGGCAGGAGTTCTGCGTGCGAGATCTTGTCGACGCTCTGACCGACATGGAGACCTACGCGGCGTTCACGCTCTATGACGTGCACAACGACATGCAGGTCTGGGAGAACCACCTGAAGGTGTACGAGACGACCGCGGCGGCCGGCGGGCGCCTGTGGGACGCGCTCGCGACTCACCTGCCGATCCGGCGAATGCGGCAGCTGGCCAAGGTGCACCATGCCGTGGAGCTGCTGCACCAGACGCTGCTGCAGGGCATCGCGGACCTCAACGACCTGGACACACTCGCCCGGGAGTGCCGCGCCCGGGTCAATCGGGCCCGTGATGCTCTCAGCGACCGCTTCGACGACCTGGTCCTGCAGCGTCACCTCGACGGCAACCCGGGCCTGCGGGTGGCGTTGAGCCAGACCGGTGTGTTCGCCCAGCTCGCCGGTGCCGCGGCGAGCCTGGTGGACCATGCCGGCCGGGTCGCGGAGCGCTACCAGGACGTCATCGACGCGGTGAAGGACGCGTTCGACGAACGGCGTGTGCGTGAGGGTGACGCCATCCAGAAGGCGGGGGTGATCCTGGCGCTGAGCCTGGCGTTCGACTCCATCGTCAGCATCGTCGCCGCGACCCAGCCTGAGCGCAGCGGTGAGCAGGGCACGTGGCTTTCGGTGCTGGCCTGGACGTCGGGCGGCATCGTGCTCCTCACGGCGCTGGTCTTCGGTGTCTGGATGACGAGGCTGGGGCGGCTCGGCGACCGCGGGTTCCGGGCCCGCTACGACGGCACCCGCCGACGTGGTGCGGGGTGGTTTCGCCGTCACGCGCGCAGCGACGGTCTGTGGCGGTTCATGAAGAACTCGTGCACCGACGCGCTCGAGGGCCACTCGCGTGACGCGCAGCCGCTGGAATTCTGGCGAAGCCTCGACCAGCGGCTGGTCGAGGACCTCAGCGCCCTGTGGGACGGCCCTCGTGGGTCCCACTATCCGGCTGTGGAACGGGCGTCGGCCGATGTGTACACCCCTGCTCGCCGACCCGATCTTGTCGGAGCTGACATCGCCGAGCTGTATGCGCAGGTCGGCAGCTGGAGCATCGACGCGCTGCTGTTCACCGAGCGCGCCAGACGCCTATACCGGTACCGGCTGCCGAAGCTTGCGCTTCTTTACCGCTGCATCGGCCGTATGCCTGCCTCGTTCCTGCGCTTGGAGTACCTGGCGCCGACGGCCAACATAGTGTCGGAGTCCGAGCTCGACATCGCCATCCGCAGGTATGCGCGCGCTGTCGGAGCTGCACCGCACCGACCAGACGGCACCGAGCTCGGGCAGTTCATCGACCATCGGCTTCATGCCCGTCATCCCCGGACCGCCGCGGAGGCAGTGGAGGCGATCAATGAGCTGCTTGCCGAGTACGTTGCACCGGCTCACGATCCTGCCCGGCCCGCAGTGCAACAGGCAGCTGCCGCAGCGGCTGATCCGGCCACGGGAATGGACCATGACCTGCTGGCGGCCACCGGTGATCCGGCCCAGCCGTGAACATCCCGCCGATGGCGGATCCGGTCGTGCGGTGGCGGCCTCGCCAGGTTGACTGCCGAGGGTCGAGGGCGGCGGCACGACCCGCATTTCGGAGAAACTGCCGATGAACACGCGAATATCGGCAGTCTCCCCGAACTGTCGGGCCCCGGTCAGCCTGCGTATTGCGGCTTCGTCAGGCGGCGGCGGAATTCCGCGTGGGCGGATTGGACGACGACGTTGAGGCGTTCGATTTCGTCCTGGGTCGGTTCGCGGCGCAGCTCGACATCGATCTTGAAGTCGCCGTCGAC
Source organism: Catellatospora sp. NPDC049133 (assembly GCF_040648455.1). Classification (NCBI taxonomy): domain Bacteria; kingdom Bacillati; phylum Actinomycetota; class Actinomycetes; order Micromonosporales; family Micromonosporaceae; genus Catellatospora; species Catellatospora sp. NPDC049133. The sequence goes on along the minus strand of NZ_JBEZDT010000009.1, from coordinate 125,658 downwards.
GATCGCGACATCCAGGCGGGCGAGCAGGTCGGCCGGCATCCTGCCGGCGACGAAGTCGCGGAACGCGTCCGTGATCGTGGTCTCCATGTCGCCACAGCCGCAACTGCGCCCGTCCATGACCGCACCGAGGTGGCTGCGGCCGATCATCGAGTCCGGGTGCACCGGGTCCAGAGCGGACAGTCCTTCCTCCAGGACGGCCCGCGCCTGCTCCAGGCGACCCTCATGCTGCAGGAACAGGCCGAAGGCGACATCGGCCCGGCCGAGGGTCTCACCGTCGCGGCCGCGACGCGCCTGTGCCACCGCTTCACCGAGGCGCTGCTCGGCCAGGTGCGTCTGCCCGGCCTCCCGCAGCGCCAGGCCCCAGTTGCGCAGCACCTGGCTGGCCAGCTCCGGGCTGCCGATGCGCTCCGCCCGGGCGTACGCCGACGCGTAGGTCCGCAGCGCCCCGTCCTCGTCACCCACCTCGCTCTGCGCCATCGCCAGCCCGAGCGCCGCCATCAGCGCCTGGTCGGCCAGGCCCTGCCGGTCGTAGGACGCCAGGACCCGCTGGATCGCGTCGACCCGCCCGGCCTGGTCGCCGCGGTCGCGGCCACTGTTGGCGAGCATGGACAGCACGTTGAGGGTCGCCTGGTGATCCTCGCCGAGCCGGGCCTCCAGCGTACGGACCAGGACCTTGAGCACTGCCGCGAAGATCTCCGGGTCGCCCTGGCCGTGCCTGCTCAGCACCGACTGCGCCACCTGCTCGATGAGCTGGTCAGGCAACTGGTCCAGCGGCGGGAACAGCGGCTCCCCGGTGGCTTCGGCCGCCACGATCTCGGCGCGCAGCGCCAGCGCCGACGTCACATGGGGATGGCCGTTGCGCCAGAAGTTGTCCACGGTCTCCTCGCTGACCTGGCGCGCCCGCTGCAGGTCCCCGCGCTGGAGCAGCAGCTCGGCCAGCGGTTCCAGACCGAAGGCGTACCCGGGGTGCTCCCGGCCGTAGAAAGCCATGCGGTCCTGCGCGCCGCGGCGCAGCTCGTCCTCGGACTCGTCGAGCCGGCCGGCCATTCGCAGCGCCAGGCCCAGGTTGAGCCGGTACGTCAGGTGGTCCTTGCGCAACCGCGGGTCGTCGGCGGACGCGGTGGTCGCCTGGCGGTAGCACTCGATCGCGCGGCCGACCTGGTCGGCGTTCAGCAACACGTTGCCGAGGTCGCACTGGGCCGATGCCCAGGCCTGGCTGCCGTGGCCGTGCTCCGCCGTGACCGCCTGCAGTTCGCGCGCCATGAGTTCTTCGGCTTGGGCCAGATGGCCCTGCTGCAGCAGGGCGAAGGCCGCCTCGATCGGGGAGGTAGATGACGTCACGTCGCGGGAGTCTAAGCGTGGTGGGCGACGTTGTGGGGGCAAGATCAGCCGGGCCGGCTTTCCGTGTGCGGCGTTCGCCGGGGCAACCTCGGCGAGCGCTCATCCGTACACTGGGCGGCTCAGTGATCTTGCCTGGTCCCCTCAGGAGGTAACTGCCCGATGATTTCCTCGGTCGTCGCTGCCGCCGTGGCGTTCGTGTTCGCTCTGCTCTGCACGCCACTTGCCATCCGCGCGCTGGCCCGGCTGCGGGCCGGTCAACCGATCCGCGACATCAATCCGGCCGCGCACCAGGTAAAACGAGGCACCCCGACGATGGGCGGGCTGGTCTTCATCGTCGGCACCGTGCTGGCCTACATGGTCGGCCACCTGGTGATGAACGTGCTCCCGGCGGAGCAGATCGTTCCGCCGGGTCCGACGATGACCGGGTTCGTCCTGCTCGGGTTGATGGTGTTCTGCGGCGGCATCGGGTTCGTCGACGACTTCCTGAAGGTCACGAAGAAGAACACCGCCGGTCTGAGCGGGCGCTGGAAACTGGCGCTGCAGCTCGTCATCGGCACGGGATTCGGCGTGGTGGCGCTGGGCTTTCCGAGCACGGCCGGGCTGTCGGTGTCCAGCACACGGTTGTCTTTCGTCCGTGAGATCAGCTGGCTGGAGGTGGGCCAGGTCGGCGCGGTGGTCGTCTTCATCGCGGTCGTCATGGCGTCCACGAACGCCGTCAACCTCACCGACGGACTCGACGGTCTGGCCACCGGCACGTCGATCATCGTGCTGGGCGCGTACGGGCTGATCTCGTTCTGGCAGTACCGGCACTGGTGCGCCGACCCGGCGGCGCAGGCGGCGCTGTGCTTCGACACCAGGGATCCGCTGGAGACGGCGCTGATCGCCGGTGCCGCCGCCGGAGCGCTGCTCGGTTTCCTGTGGTGGAACACGTCACCGGCCCGGATCATCATGGGCGACACCGGTTCCATGGCGCTGGGCGGGCTCATCGCCGGGCAGGCGGTCGCCACCCGAACCGTGCTGCTGCTGCCGATCCTGGCCGCGCTGTTCGTGACCATCACGATGTCGCGGATCATCCAGTACACGTCGTTCAAGACGACCGGTAAGCGGGTGTTCCGGATGTCGCCCCTGCACCACCACTTCGAGCTGGTGGGCTGGCACGAGGTCACGATCGTGACCCGGTTCTGGATCATCGCCGGAGCCGGGGTGGCCGCCGCGCTTGGCCTGTTCTACGGCGACCACCTCAGCCGACTGCCCTGATGAGCCGGCAGCCGATCAGTCGAGGCAGAACTCGTTGCCTTCGACGTCCTGCATGTTCTGGCACGACTCGTTCTCCTCGTCGGCCAGCAGCAGCTGCCCGCGCACAGCGCCGAGCGCTTCGAGGCGTACGCATTCGGCTTCGAGCGCGTCCAGGCGCTCCTGGCCCACGAGGCCGGTACCGACCCGCACGTCGAGGTGCAGCCGGTTCTTGACGACCTTGCCTTCGGGAACGCGCTGGAAGTACATCCGCGGGCCCTCGCCCGTGGGATCCTGGGCGACGGCCCACGCGTCCTGCTGCTCCGGCGGCAGCGTGCGATCGAAGTCTTCCCAGCTGTCGTAGCCCTCGGGCGCCGGCGGTGCGACGTAGCCGAGCGCCTCTCGCCAGAAACGGGCGACCCGCATGGGCTCCGCGCAGTCGAAGGTGACCTGGAACTTCTTGATCGACGCCACCGATCCACCCTAACCGCCAGGCGTGGAATGCGCGGACCGACCCCTGGTCGGGTCGCGGCGTGCGCGTTAGCCCCCACCGTGTCGTTGTTCGGGTCGCCGGACGGGATGAGCCCTGAAACCAAGAACCGAACCAGCTTCAAATTCCGGCCAACGTCAGCACGTGATCGAATCCGCGAGGCTGGGCCGGCGAACTCGTCATCGGTAATACCAGGGCCGGTATGCCGGCGGCCACGGAACCACCGTCGCCGCTGGGATGGTCGCCGACCATCAGCGTCCGATCTGGCCGTGCCTCCAGGGCATCGTGTGCGGCGCGCCAGATCCGCACATCGGGTTTGAGGAAGCCGACCTCGTAGGAAAGTACGAACGCGTCGATGTAGCGGTCAAGCCCGTGCCGGGCAAAGCATGTGCGAATATCCCAGCCAGTGTTGCTCACCACGCCAAGGCGAATGTCGCGGGCGCTCAGGGCGGCGAGAGTGGATGACGTGTCCGCGTACGGCTCGAGTGCTTCGGCGTGCGTTTCGTGCAGGGCTCGCGCAAACGGCAGGTCCACCCCACGGATCTGCCGCAGGACAGCCGGAATCGCCCGGTCCCACACCTGCGGGTCCAAGTCGCGGGCAATATGAGCCGGGTCCGTGGCCGTTGTCCGCATCAACTCGGCGAAATCCGCGGCGATGCGCTGAGCGTCACCGGCGGCCACCTCCCGGCCGATCAATGCCGCGGCGCTGGCGACCCAGCGGTCCGGGTCTCTGGCGAACAGGGTCCAGGCGAAGTCGAACAGGACGGTTGTCACGGGTTTCGAAGCCACCGGGTCAACCTAGATCAGCGGGAGCGCTTCGACCTCCGGCTCGCGGCAACCGAACTGGTCGCGCAGCCCGCCCCGATGCCGAAGACGGGCGACTGACCGAGCCGGTCCGGCCGGTCGGCTCAGGCGACGATTCGATCCGACGTGGCGATCTCGCCGGTGCTCGCGTGCCGCGCCCCTGACTGAATCGGTGATCTCCGCCGGTACAGGTTGCCCAGTGCCAGGGCGCAGAAGATCAGGACCGTGACCGCGACCATCCGTGGAGCCAGTTCCGCCAGGTCACGCGGTGGTGTGCTGCCGTTGTCGCGGGCCCACGCGATGGCCACGGGACGCAGCGCCAACGTGATCAGCGCCGGGGTGACGGCGATCATCGCGAGCCATCGCAACGGCCTCTTGACGGTCAACCAGGTCGCCGACCGCAGTCCCACGGCGAAAGTGAGGATCAGGGTGATGGGCAACTGCACGGTGGTGCCCAGTCGCAGGCTGACGGCGATGGCGTTGTCAGGTGATCCGCCCGGCGGCTCCACGGGCGTGAAGCCGCCGACGATTCCGGCGACCAGCGACGTGCTCAGATAGGTCAGCACGGCCAGCGCCAGCACACGGCCTGCCAGCCTCCATCGGCCCACCGGCTCCGACAGCGGTGCCGGGCTGTTGCGTGCGGCACGCCGGAGCAGCGCCACGGCAGCCACCGCCGCTGCCGTGGGCGCCCAGAACGCCGCGTCGGTATCGGCCACGCCCGCCCAAGTCAGGACGAAGAACGTGCTCAGAAGGATCAGCAAGGTCACGCGCACGTCGGCATTGTGGTGGGGACGCGCAAGCAGCACAACCTCGCCGGCTGCCCGACCGGACATCGCGCCGCCGTTGCCGTCAGACGACGTCGGGAACCAGCCCGAACCGCTCCCGCTCCTCCTGCGGGACCAGGTCCAGGTAGGTGTCGGCGAGCCGCAGGATGATCTCCCGGACGTACGGGCAGAACGGCCGGACGGCGAGCCCGCGCCGGCGGGCGTCGTCGAGTTCGGCGATCACGAGCTGCCTGGCCAGGCCGCGGCCGCTGAACGCGGGATCGACCTCGGTGTGGGTGAAGGCGATGACGCCTTCGGACAGCCTGTAGGTCGAGAACCCGGCCAGCTGGTCGCCGTCGTGGATCTCGTAGCGGTTCTCGGCGGGGTTGTCGCGGACGGTGATCACTGTGGGTCCTCTCCGGGCGGCCGGTTGCCTCCGTCGCGGGAGGGGTCGGCCGGCGCCTGCGGGCTGACGGGGTGTCGGCTGATGATCGAGATCCGGTTGAAGGCGTTCATCGCGATCGCCACCCAGCTCAGTGCCGAGATCTCGTCGTCGGTCAGGTGCTGTCTGGCGAAGGCGTAGTGGCGCTCCTGCGCCCCGTCGCCGGGCAGCGTGGTGAGCGACTCCGCCAGTGTCAGCGCGGCCCGCTCCTTGTCGGTGAACAGGGTCGTGTCGTGCCAGGCGGGCAGGACGGCGATGCGCTGGGGGCTCTCACCGCCGGCCAGGGTGTCGCGGACGTGGATGTTCAGGCAGTAGGCGCAGCGGTTGAGCTGGGAGACGCGGATGTTGACCAGCTCGACGAGGACGCGGTCGAGTCCGGCGTCGCGGGTGGCCTGCCGGACCGCTGCCGCGAGGTCGCGTTGTGCGCGATACACCTGGGGGTGCTGCTTGTCGATGAGCACCCGGGGCTCGCCGGGTCCGGTGGTCATCGGTGTCCCTTCTCCAGTGAGGTGTCGATCGGCCGCCCGCGCCCCGCAGCGTCCGGTGTCGCGCCGTGCGCGGCTCGGACGGTGCGGGGCACGTCTGCGGCCTGGGGCGTCAGCTGTTCTTGACCGCCGACACCTCGAACTCGAGCACGATCTTGTCGCTGACCAGGACACCGCCGGTCTCCAGGGCGGCGTTCCAGGTCACGCCGTAGTCCTTGCGGTTGATCGCCACGGAGCCCTCGAAGCCGACCCGCACCGCGCCGAACGGGTCGGTCGCCGCGCCCTCGTACGTGAAGGGGATCGTGATCGAGTTGGTGACGCCCTTGATGGTCAGGTCGCCGGTCACCTCGAAGTCGGTGCCGGAGGTCTGGCGGACGCCGGTGGACGCGAAGGTGATCTCCGGGAACTGCTCCATGGCCAGGAAGTCGTTGCTGCGCAGGTGCTCGTCGCGCTGGGCGTTGCGGGTGTCGATGCTGGCGGCCTTGATGGTCACCTTCGCCGACGAGTTGGCGGGGTTCGCGCCGTCGAGGTACGCGCCGCCTTCGAACTCGTTGAACGCGCCGCGGACCTTGGTCACCATCGCGTGCCGGGCGACGAACCCGATGCGGGTGTGCGCGGGGTCGATGGTGTAGGTGCCGGTCAGGGCGGTCAGGTCGGTGGTGGTCGTGCTCATGGGATTCCTCCGGGGTGTCAGTCTCGGTCACGGTGTAGATGACGTGTCATCCACACAGGGTCAAAACCTACATGACGTATCATTCATTTCCAGGCTAGTACATGATGTGTCATCCATCACGGATAGGGTTGCGGCGTGACCGACACCAGATGGCTCGACGACGACGAGCAGCGCACCTGGCGGGGCTTCCTGCGCCTGCAGCGGCAGCTGATCGGGCAGCTCAACCGCCAGCTCCAGGCCGACTCCGGCCTTTCACTGGCCGACTACGACGTGCTCGTCCAGCTCACCGACACCCCCGAGGGCCGGCTGCGGCCCTTCGCACTGCAGACCGAGCTGCAGTGGGAGCAGAGCCGCCTGTCGCACCACCTCACCCGCATGCAGCGCCGCGGCCTGATCGACCGCGAAGAGTGCGCCGACGACGGCCGCGGCGCGTTCGTGGTGCTCACCGACGCCGGCCGCAGTGCGATCACCGCCGCCGCCCCCGGCCACGTCGACACGGTCCGCCGCCTGTTCTTCGACCGGCTCACCCCACAACAGGTGGCCACCGTCCAGCAGATGTCCGAGCAGGTGCTCGACACCGACTGAGACCGCGTGGTTCCCCGCGCACCCGGACAGGCAGGTCTGCGGCACAGCCTCACCGGAGGCGCGGATGAATGCGTCATGCAACTGAAGACCAGGCAGCCTGCCTGGATGTGACAGCCGGCCACCTACTCCCACAAGTCCGCCGAAGCCGCGCGGATCGCCGCCGGCAACCAGGTCACGGCCGCCACGCTTGCCGACGCGGTGGAGGTGGAGTCCCGGTACTACCTCTCGGGCGTCGACGTCCTGGCCCCGGACGGCACCAAGGTCGCCGTCGCCTTCGGCGACTCCTGGTTCGAAGGAGTCGGCACCACGATCGGCGCCAACCACCGCTCCGTCGACTTCCTCAACCGACGCGTCAGCCAAGGGTGGATCGTCAACCAGGGGATCGCAGGCAATCGCCTACTCCGCGACGAGGTCGGCGAGCACGCGCCGGCACGCTTCGACCGCGACGCCCTGTCGATCCCCGCGCTGACCCACGTCCTGATCCACTTCGGCATCAACGACCTCGTCCTTCCCGGTGTACTGAACGAGCCGATGCCCGCCGCCGACGCCCTGATCGACGGCTTCACCGCGCTGGCCGCACGTGCCCACGACTCCGGACTGAACATCCTCGCCGCCACCATCGGGCCCTTCGGGGCCGCCGAGATCGGCACACCGGATGGGCTCGCCGTGCGACGCCAGGTCAACGACTGGATCCGTACGACCGACGTGTTCGACGGGGTGTTCGACTCCGCCGCGGCCGTCGCCGACCCGGCCGCGCCCGACTTCATCCGTCCCGCGTGGGACAGCGGCGACGGGATGCACCTCAACGACGCCGGCGCCGAAGCCATGGCCGCCACCGTCAGCCTCGACGACCTCGTCCTCTGACCCACGGGCACGCCGTGACCCCATCCCGGCAATGGAGTACGCGGAAGAACTCCCGCTGATCCATGTTGGACATTCCACTAAGATCACCGAGGTGAGTGGTGCGCAGAATTCGGTGGCGTTGGTGACCGGGGCGAATCGGGGCATCGGCTTGGAGGTCGCCCGGCAGCTCGGCCGATCGGGACATGTGCCGATCATCGGCTCTAGAGATCGTGGCCAGGGCGTGGCGGCGGTGGAGCGGCTCGCCGCCGACGGCGTGGCCGCCGAGTACGTCGAGCTGGACGTCACCGACGAGCTGGCGATCCATGCGGCCGCCGAATGGATCCGCAGACGGTACGGACACCTGGACGTGCTGGTCAACAACGCGGCCATCGCGGTCGACGACGTGCCGCCGAGCCGCCTGCCGGTCGACGCGTTCCGGCGCACGTTCGAGACGAACGTGATCGGGGTGTTCGCCGTGACGACGGCGATGCTGCCGCTGCTGCGGGCGGCGCGCGCCGGCCGGATCGTCAACCTGTCGTCGGGGTCCGCGTCGCTGAACCTGACCAGCTCGGCGAACTGGCCGGCGGAGTGGAACGCGGCCGCATACCCGTCGTCGAAGTCCGCGGTCAACGCGCTGACCGTCCAGTTCGCCACGGAGCTGCGCGGCACCGCCGTGAAGGTGAACGCGGTCGATCCCGGGTACACCCGGACCGGCATGTCGCCCGGCGCGACCCGGACCGCCGCCGAGGCGGCCGCGGTGGTGCTGCGGTTCGCGACGCTGCGCGCCGATGGGCCCACCGGCGGTTTCTTCAACGCCGACGGCCCGATTCCCTGGTGACCTCGGCCCGCGGGCGCACCCTGCGGCTGCTGCGCGGGACACCACTACTGTGTCGCCATGGCTCGGATAATCGTGGCGTCCATGCCCTTCGCCGGACACGTCGGTCCGATGACCGCGGTGGCCGCCGCGCTGACAGCCCGCGGACATGACGTGCTGGCCTACACCGGCGCGAAGTACGAGCAGCGCTTCCGCGCGGCCGGGGCGCGATGGCTGCCGTGGCAGCAGGCCACCGACTACGACGACAGCGACCTCGCGGCGACCTTCCCGCCGGTCGGCGACGGCAAGGGCCTTCGCGGCGGCATGGCCAACGTCGAGCACGTGCTCCTCGGCACCGGGGCCGGCCAGGCCGCCGACCTGCTGGCGGAGGCGGCGCGTACACCGGTCGACCTGCTCGTGACCGACCACCTGGCGTTCGGTGTGGCGCTGGCCGGTGAAACCCTCGGCCTGCCGTGGGCGTCGGTGGCGGTCACGCCGCTGCCGCTGGAGAGCCGTGAGCTGCCGCCGCCCGGTTTCCCGGCGCTGCCCGCCAAGGGCCCGCTCGGCAGGGCCCGCGACCGGGCACTGCGGTCGGTGGTGCACGCCGTCGCCGGCCGCGTCGTCGACCCGATGGTGAACCGTATGCGGGCCGCCGCCGGGCTGCCCCCGGCCACCGGCGGCATGGACGGCCTGCTCTCCCGCCAACTGATCCTGGCCCAAGGCGTGCCAGGGCTGGACTACCCGCGCGGCGACCTGCCCGACTTCGTGCACTACATCGGCAGGCTCGCCGTCGAGCCGACCCGGCAGGACCTGCCGCCGTGGTGGCCCGACGTCGCCGACGCCCGCGCCAAGGGCCTGCCCGTCGTGCACGTCACCCAGGGCACGCTCGACGTCGACTTCACCGACCTGCTCAAACCCGCGATCGCCGGGCTCGCCCGCGAGCGTGTGCTCGTGGTGTGCACGACCGGCGGGGCGCCGGTCAGCTCGCTCGGGCCGCTGCCGGACAACGTCCGCGCGGCCCCGTTCCTGCCGCACGACCGGCTGCTGCCGCTGACCGATGTGATGGTCACCAACGGCGGCTGGGGCGGTGTCCTGGCGGCGGTGCGGGCCGGGGTGCCGCTTGTGGTCGCGGGCGCGTCCCTCGACAAACCGGAGGTGGCCCGCCGGGTCGCCTGGTCCGGCGTCGGGATCAACCTGCGCACGGGCAGACCCGGCGCGGGCCGGGTCCGCCGCGCGGTCCGGCAGATCCTGGCCCGGCCCGAGACGGCCGCGCGTGCCCGTGAACTGGGCGCGAAGTTGACCGCCGCCGGCGGTGCCGACGCGGCGGCGACCCTGCTCGAAACCCTGATCCCCGGCCGGGTGCGCCGCGAGGGCGCACCCGCTACGCCCGGGGTTGCGTCGTAGCGGCCGCCGAGAGCGATGGACCTGCGCTGCTGGCGGCGAGTTCCTAGGCGACGAGCCGCAGACCGCCGGGGCGGTGCCGGCCCTGATCGGAGCGCAGCCGGTCGAGGGTCTCGGCCGTGGCGGCGTCGGCGGGCAGGAACACCACCACCCGCTGGGCGTCGGTGACCAGTTCCAGGGTCTCGCGGTCCAGCCGCAGCCGATGGCCGGAACGGTGGTCGACGCGCAGGCTGCCGCGTGGCGGCGGCGTGTGCAGGTTGAGCCGGCGGGTGAACTCCGGGCCGGCCAGGGGTGCCAGGTCGGCGGAGAACCATTCGACGGCGTCGCGGGACGGCCCGCTCCACAGGTCGAAGGCTAGCTCGTCGGCGACGGTGTTCCAGTCGGGGAACAGCGTGCGCGCCCGCGGATCGGTGAACACGTAGCGGGTCAGGTTCGGCGCATCGTCGTCGAGCAGCCCAGTACCGGCGGTGACCAGCTCGAACCCGCTGGTGTGGGCGAGGATGTCGCCGAGCCCGTTGGTCAGGATCGCCATCCCCGGCTCCATCAGCTGTAGCGTCGCGGCGGCACCGGGCCGCACCACCCGGGCCGCCGGACCCGGGCGGGTCCGGCCCGCGCACGCGCCACCGGTGATCTTCGCGAGGTGCTGCAGGTGGGTGCGGTCGGCGATGCTCAGGCTGAGCGCGTCGGCGATCGCGTTCACCACCGACAGCGACGGATTGCGGTCGCGGCCCTGCTCGATGCGGGTCAGGTACTCCACACTGATGCCGGCCCGTCCGGCGAGGTCCGAGCGGCGCAGTCCCGGCGAGCGGCGGCGGCCGTGGTCGGCGAGCCCGAGTTGCTCGGGCTGGATGCTGTCGCGCCTGGCGCGGATGAAATCGCCCAGAGGTGTCCCCATGATCGGAAGTCTAGGCCGGGTCGCCCGGGACAGCCTGGCCCTGCCAGGGCCAGCCTGAGCACGGTCTGGCTGCCGCTGAGCCGCCGGTCGAAGGTGGTGGTCATGGATAACGCAAGCAAGCACAGGCTAGTCGTGATCGTCGGCAGTGTCCGGGAGGGCCGCTTCGGCCCCGTGGTGGCGTCGTGGGTCGCCGAGCAGGCGCGCTCGCACGGCGGGTTCGAAGTGGAGGTCGTCGACCTCGCCGACGTCGAGCTGCCCCTGGAACTGCCCGCGATGCCGCCGAAGTTCGCCGGCGACGGCTACCCCCGCCCGGCCGGCATGGCGCCGCTGACCGCGGCGCTGGACCGCGCGGACGCGTTCGTCGTGGTCACGCCGGAGTACAACCACAGCTATCCGGCGTCGCTGAAGGCGGCCGTCGACTGGCATTTCACGCAGTGGACGGCCAAGCCGGTGGCGTTGGTCAGCTACGGCGGCGGGGCCGGTGGCCGCCACGCGGCCCAGCACCTGGAGAACGTGCTCAGCGAGCTCAACGCCGTCACGGTCGGCGGGCTGGCCTTCGCGAACTACTTCACCGGTTGGCAGGACGACCGCCCGGTGTCGCAGGAGTCGGCCGGACACGCCAAGACGATGCTGGACAAGCTGGTGTGGTGGGCGGGTGCGCTGCGTACGGCCCGAGACGCCGCCCCGTACCCGGCGTGAACACGCGGCCGCCCGGATCCGTCCGGGCGGCCGCCTGCCCGGCGGTCGGCTGCTCAGCGGTGCGCCGACGCGGTCTTCTCCAGATGGGCGAGGGCGTCGGCGGGCGTGTCTGCGACGTGGAGCAGCTCGGTCAGCAGCAGCGGCAGGAAGTTCTCGGCCTCCATGCGCCGCAGCTGGACGATCAGCCCGTCGTAGAACCCGTCGGTGTTCAGCAGCACCACGGGCTTGTCGTAGCGGCCGTGCTTGCGCAGCTCCAGGACCTCGGTCGCCTCGTCGAGCGTGCCCATTCCGCCGACCATCACCACCACGGCGTCGGCCGCGCCCAGCAGCAGCGCCTTGCGCTCGGACAGGTCCTTGGCGAACGTCATCCGCTCGACGCCGGGCCGGGCAGAAGCGCGCAGGAACTCCACGGACACCCCGACCAGCTGCCCGCCTGTGGCGTGCACCGCGTCGGCGAGGACCTTCATCATGCCGGCGTCGGAACCGCCCCAGACCAGGGTGTGACCGGCACGGCCGAGCAGCTCGCCGAACTCGCGAGCCGCCCGGGTGTAGCGCTCGTCGAGGTCGCCGGCGGACAGGAAGACGCAGATGTTCATCGGTGCAGGCGGGGTCATGGCCAGACAGTAGGGGACATCGTCGGCCGGCGTGGTGGGGGACACTGTGCCGGTGGCGGTCCTCTCCCTGCATGTCGATGACCAGGAACGCGCTGACGCATGGGCGGGTTGGTCGTATTACCGCAGGTACTACGTGCACGATTCGGTCGAGCAGGCGGCTGCTTGCGAGCAGACGCTGGCCGGGTTGGCCGAGCCCGGACGGGAGGGAGAGCTCCGTGCGGAGGTCGCCGACGGCAACCTGTGCGCCTTCGTCAGGTTGATCGGCATCCTGGTCGACGGGGAGCGGTTCGATGACATGCGTGATCTCGCCCGGGACGGCGACGGGCGGGCGTTCGCGACCTTGATGGAGCTGCTGGTCAGGCGCGGCGACCAGGCGCGGCTGAGGGCCGAGTCGGTGGAGTTTCCCGCCGCGGGTTACTGGCTGGCGGCGCTCCTGGTCCGCCAGGGCGCGGTGGACGAGGCGCTCGACGTCCTGCGTGACCTCAGCCGCCTGGCCGATCACGAACATGGCGCCCGGTCGCAGATCGTGTCGGTGCTCAGGCAGGCAGGTCGCGTGGACGAACTGCGCGCGATGGCGGACGCCGGCGACCGGGCCGCCGGCCGCCAGGTCAATTCGTGGCTGGTGGAACGGCACGATGTGGACGGACTACGTGAACGGGCCGCCGGTGGGGACCGCCAGGCGTTGTGGAGTCTTGCCCGGCTGCTCGCCGAAGCCGGTGACACCGACGCGGCGGTCTCGGAGTTGAACGAGCTGGCCGGTCAGGGCCATTCGCACGCCCGAAAGCTGATCGAGGAATTCCGCCTTGGTCGGCTGGCAAACCACACGACTGGGTGAAATATCAGGGCAAAAAGTATGATCCACGGGATTCGGGATACAGCCGCTGCGTGACAGACACACTCGTGGAGGGCGATAAATCGCCCGCATCACTCCCGCAGCCGCAGAGCATCCCGGCAGCAGACTCCACCGATCCACTGAAGATCGCAATGGTGGCGCCGCCCTACTTCGACATCCCACCCGCCGCGTACGGGGGCATCGAAGCCGTCCTGGCCGACCTGTCCAACGCGCTGGTCGAACTCGGGCACACCGTGACCCTGATCGGCGCCGGACGCGACGGCACCCAGGCGACCTTCCGGCAGGTATGGGACCAGGCCGTCCCCGAACGGCTGGGCGAACCCGGACCCGAGATCATCTACGCGTCGCTCACCCGACGCGTGGTGGAGAGCCTCGCCGCCGCCGGTGAGGTCGACGTGGTCCACGACCACACCTTCGCGGGTCCCCTCAACGCCCCCGCGTACCACGCGCTCGGGCTGCCCACGGTCGCCACCGTGCACGGCCCGGTCGACTCCGAACTGCGCGGCTTCTACCGGACGCTGGGCCTCGACCTGTCCCTCGTGGCGATCAGCCGCAGGCAGCGCTCCCTCGCCCCGGAGCTCAACTGGATCGGCACCGTCTACAACGGCCTGCGACCCCGGGACTGGCCGTTCCAGCGCGCCAAACAGGACTACGCGTTGTTCCTGGGCAGGTTCTGCCCCGACAAGGGCGCGCACACCGCCGTACTCGCCGCCCACGAGGCCCGACTGCCGCTGATCCTGGCCGGCAAGTGCGCCGAACCGGCCGAGCAGAAGTACTACACCGAGCAGGTGGAGCCGCTGCTCGGGCCGAACGACCGGATGATCGGTGTCGCCGACGCCACCCTCAAGCGCGAACTGCTGGCAAACGCCAGCTGCCTGCTGTTCCCCGTGCAGTGGGAGGAACCGTTCGGCATGGTGATGATCGAGGCGATGGTCTGCGGGACGCCCGTGGTCGCGCTTCGCGCGGGCGCGGTGCCCGAGGTCGTCGCCGACGGCGTCACGGGGTTCGTCTGCGACGACCCCGGGCAGCTGCCGGACGCGATGCGTGCGGCGACCCGACTCGACCCGGCCGGCTGCCGCAGGCACGTGGTGCGCAACTTCAGCGACGAGCAGACCGCGCTGGGCTACCTGCAGGCGTACCGGGCCGCGCTCGCGCTGCGGCAGCCCGCCCCGGTGGCAAGCGCCGCAACGGGCCACACCGGTGACTTGTTCGCGTGAGTGCCGACTTGTCGCACCTTCGAGGCGGCAGCCCGAGCGGCCGCTGTCTCGCAGGTGCGTCAGGCGGCGATGCCGTCGACCGGGCGGTCGTAGTGGCGGTGCGCGGCGATCGCGGTCGTCAGGTCGGTCAGGAACGTGTCGTCGGCGTCGGCGCCGGCGGCCAGGAACACCACACCGTCGAGCGCGCCCGCGGACGGTTTGCTCGCGGGTCCGGCGATGCGGTCGGACGCCTCGAACACGGGCAGCCGCGCCGCCTGCACCAGCCGGTCCCCGACTCCCAGCACGGCCAGCGGCTTGGCGTGCTTGTACGCCTCGGCGACGAAGTGGACCGCGTAGCCGTCGTTGACCAGCTGATCCACCGCCGCCTCGCCGTCGGCGACGACGACCGCGTCGTACAGCACCGATGCAACGGTGTTCATCGCCCGAGTGACCGGCAGCGCGTCGCCTGCCGCGGTGGTGACCGCCCCGTCGACCAGGCCCAGCAGTTCGACGACCGCGCCGTCCTCGGTCAGGGCCGCCTGGATCGACTCGACCGAGGCGCCTTCGACGCCGTCGGCGACGAGCACCGCGACCTTGCGCCCGACGACGCCGGTGCTGCCGGGCATGGCGGCCTGGCTCAGCGCCGGTGACATCTTGCCGTGGTTGGGCCGGCCCGGTTTCGGGGCCGGGACGCCGATGCCCGCCGCGACGGCGACCGCGAGCTGGTGGTCGATGTTGTTGAGGTGTTCGACCATCCGTTCGCGGATGTGCCGGTGCTCGACCTTGCCCAGTTCGAAGCGGTACGCCGCGATGATGTGCTCCTTCTCCCAGGCGGCCATGCTGTTCCAGAACAGGGTGGCCTGGCTGTAGTGGTCGGAGAACGTCTCGGACCGCTTGCGTTCCTTGATCCCGTCGACGTGTTCGGGTGTGTGTACGAACCCGCCGCCGCCCGCGCCGGGCACCACCGGGCAGCCGCCGCCGAGTGAGTTCGGGTGGTAGTTGGCTTGCCCGAGCGGGATGTCGTCCTGGTGGAAGCCGTCCTGCTGGTGGTTGCGCACCGGGGCCAGCGGCCGGTTGATCGGGATCTGGGCGAAGTTCGGCCCGCCCAGGCGCGTCAGCTGGGTGTCGAGGTAGGAGAACAGCCGCGCCTGCAGCAGCGGGTCGTCGGTGAAGTCGATACCCGGCACGATGTTCTGCACGCAGAACGCGACCTGTTCGGTCTCGGCGAAGAAGTTGTCGGGGTTGCGGTCGAGGACCATCCGCCCGACCGGGATCACCGGCACAACCTCTTCGGGTACGAGTTTGGTCGAGTCGAGCAGGTCGATGTCGTCGAAGGCGAACTCGTCGCGCTCGGCGATGATCTGCACGCCGAGCTCGTACTCCGGGTAGAGGCCGGCCTCGATCGACTCCCACAGGTCGCGGCGGTTGAAGTCCGGGTCCTTGCCGGAGATCTTCTGCGCCTCGTCCCAGACGAGCGAGTGCACGCCCGCGATCGGCGTCCAGTGGAACTTGACGAAGGTGCGGGTGCCGTCGGCGGCCACCAGCCGGAACGTGTGCACGCCGAAGCCCTGCATCGTGCGGAAGCTGCGCGGGATGGCCCGGTCCGACATCAGCCAGATCACGTGGTGCATGGTCTCGGGCTGCAGGGTGACGAAGTCCCAGAACGTGTCGTGGGCCGAGGCGGCCTGCGGCATCTCATGGTGTGCTTCGGGTTTGACCGCGTGGATGATGTCAGGGAACTTGATGCCGTCCTGGATGAAGAAGACCGGCATGTTGTTGCCGACGAGGTCGAAGTTGCCCTGGTCGGTGTAGAACTTCACGGCGAACCCGCGTACGTCGCGCGGCGTGTCGGTCGAGCCCCGCGAGCCCTGTACGGTCGAGAACCGCACGAAGACCGGCGTGCGCGTGCCGGGGTTGGTGAGGAACCGCGCCGCGGTGTACTCGGCCAGGCCAGCGTCGTATGGCTGGAAGTAGCCGTGCGCGCCGGAGCCGCGGGCGTGCACGACCCGCTCGGGAATGCGCTCGTGGTCGAAGCGCATGATCTTCTCGCGGAAGTGGAAGTCTTCCAGCAGGCTCGGCCCTCGCGGGCCGGCGCGCAGCGTGTTGTCGGTGTCCTCGACCCCGATGCCCTGGTCGGTGGTCAGCTCGGTGTCCACCTTGATGATGCGGTGCGGGTCCAGTTGCGCCACCTTGGCGTCGCCACCGGGAGCGGCCGCGGCCGCGGCGGCACGGTCGGCTCGCGATTTCGCTTCGGCCACGGCTGCCGGCGCCGAACGCGACCCCGCCTTCTTCGCCGGAGCCTTCTTCGCCGGGGCTTTCTTCGCCGCGGTCGCCTTGGCCGACTTGGCGGCCTTGGCCGCGGGAGTCTTGGCCGCGGGGGTCTTCGCCGCCTTCTTGGCTGCTCGCCTGCCCTGCTCGCTCATCGCTGAACCTCGCTGCCGTCGGCTTTGCCCAACAGGTCCCTGACCCGGTCGAAGACCTGGTCGGGAGGGGCGGCCAGGGCACCGCGCCCCTGCTCGGAGTCCACCAGCAGCGCTTGCGCGTGCGTGACCACCGCTGCCATCCGGGCCAGCTCGTCGGGCTCGGTCACCTTGCGCAGACGGTTGAACTCCAGCTCCTCCTCGGCCTCGGCGTGGGCCGTGACGTCGTCGCGGAGCGCGGCGAGTTTGCGGTCGAAGTCCGGATGGGTCACACCGAGTTCGTACAGTTCCGACAGCGCCTGCTTGGCGTCCTCTTCCTCGGCCAGGCGCGGCGGCACCACCTGCCGTCCGTCGGGCAGATCCTGTCGGGCCAGCGGGTGGACCAGCAGCTGCTCGATGCTCTCGTGCAGCGCCAGCGTGCCGACCAGTTCGGTGAACAGCTCCTGTCGATGATCACCGTCCGCGGCCTCGACCTGAGCGAACAGCATCTTCACCTGTTGATGCTGTCCGAGCAGGGTGTCGATCACGTCTTGCTGGGCTGTTCTCATGTGCGGTGCTCCGTCCACCTCGACCGTGAGCGGTCGTAGGCCGTCGGCTAAGCGGGTTCAAGAAGGCAAAACCGGAAGAAATGTCAGAAGTCAAGCTACCCACTGGAAGATCCGACAAAACCTCAATTTGCTGATTTGCGCTGCCCGGCGAGTGCGCTGATCAGTTGTCGCGCGGCCACGGCCAGGACACGCGGGCGGCAGGGAAGCGGCGCAGATACTCGGCATCCAGCTCGGCCAGGCGCAACTTCAACATCTCGCGGTCACGCGGCAAACCCTGTTTGCTGACCAGGTCACAGAGCGCGTGCGTGTTGGCCAGTTCCCGCCGCAGCTCAGCGTCGGGCAAGGTGTCAGCGGACTGGCACCGCAGCAGCGGCCACCCGATTTCGCGAACTACCTGAAGCAGCGTCACATGCGACATCTCGGCCTCCCGAGGGCGGATCCGCGTCCACGGACGCGGCGTTCGGCGCAGCCCTGGCCTTTCCCCGTTCGGCACCGCTCAAACGCGACACGGTCCCGGCCGCAAGCGGACACGGTCGCCTTTCTCGGGCGGAACACCTAGCTGACGGACACCGGCTCGGCATTGTTCCGCCGTACGGGGGTACTACCTCGCCGGACCAGTGCAGGCAGCGGCGCTGACGCGGGGTGGGAGGGATCCCCATGACGACCGAGCCAACCGGATCGGCCCACGCCGGACAGGGGCCCACCGGTGGCGGACGCGGCCGATGGCTGGCCGACAACGCGCTGTCGGTGGCCATGTTCGGGGCGTTCATCCTCTTCATCGTCCTGCAGAGTGTCTTCGGCTGGCAGGTGCGCAACGAGGAGCTGGCCGAGTACGGCCGAGCCGCCGACTCGTACTGGAACTACCTGAGCACCGGGCACTTCGCCGAAGCGGTGTTCGAGAACTGGGAGTCGGAGTTCCTCCAGATGGGCGCCTACGTCCTGTTCACGGCATACTTGGTGCAGCGCGGCTCGGCGGAGTCCAAGAAGCCCGACCAGAAGGACCGCCCCGAGGACGACCCCTCGAGGGCCACGGACGAGTCGCCGCGACCGTCGCGCGGGCATGGGCTCACCCAGCTGCTCTACCGCAACAGCCTGGCGATCGTGCTGCTCGGCTTCTTCGCCCTGTCGTTCCTGAGCCACGCGGTCGGCGGCGCCGCCGAATACAACGAGCAGCAGGCGCTGCGCGGCCGGCCGCCCGTCGGCACCCTGGAGTTTCTTCGCAGCTCGGACTTCTGGTTCCAGTCGATGCAGAACTGGCAGAGCGAGTTCCTGGCCGTCGGCGCCCTCATCGTGCTCAGCATCTTCCTGCGGCAGCACGGCTCGCCGGAGTCCAAGGCCGTCACCGCCCCGCACCGGCAGACCGGCGAGTAGGTCATGGCCACAGCCACCCCTGGCACACCTCGGCCGGGGCGGTGGGCGGGTCGGCACTTCGCGGTTTCGGCGCGTGGCGTACCGGATTCGGCCAGGATGGTGAACGACGTCGAATCCACCGGAGGTGGCCGATGCCGTACCAGACCGAACCCGAACGCCGCCGGCGCCGCAGGAGCAGCCTGTCGGCACAGCCGCCCGCGCAGGACGGCGTGCTGGGCCCGGCCGGGGCCAGGGTGCGCACCGGACTGGCAGCGGCGTCGGCACTCGACACCGCGCGCGTGCTCGCCATGGTGGGCGTGCCGGCGCTCGCCCAGGGCGCGGTGCTGCGCCGGCCCGCCGCGGTGGCCGCCGTCGCCGCACTGGACGGCGACCGGCGAGCCGTACGGCTGCTGCAGCGCCTGCGCGAACGCTACGACACCGACGCGCTCGCCCTGCGGACCCCCGGCCGCGACGTCGTGATGCTGCTGTCGGCGCAGGCGGCAGACCGGGTCCTCGACGGCACGCCGGTGCCCTACAGCCCGGCGACGGTGGAGAAGCGGGCGGCGCTGTCGCACTTCCAGCCCACCGGCGTACTGATCTCCGACGGGCCGCTGCGCGCCCGCCGCCGTGCCCTCAACGAGGCCGTCCTGGATACCGACCTGCCCGTGCACCGCCTCGCCGCGGTCATCACGACCGTCGCACAGCAGGAGATGACGCCGCTGCTGAGCCGACCCGGCCGGATCGAGTGGCGGGACTTCGCCGCCGCGTACTGGCGGCTGGTCCGCCGGATCGTGCTCGGCGACGACGCCCGCGACGACGTCGCACTCATCGCCCTGCTCGACGCGCTGCGCCGCGACGCGAACTGGGCCTACCTGCGCCCCCGTCGCCACGTGCTGTTCCACCGGTTCCGGCTCCGGCTGGCCACGCACCTGGACCTGGCCGAGCCCGGCAGCCTGGCCTGGCTGCTGGCCCAGCAGGACGTCGCGCCCGACGTGGACCCGTACGGCCAGGTGCCGCACTGGCTGTTCGCGTTCGACGCCGCGGGCGCGACCGCGTTCCGGACCCTGGCGCTGCTGTCCACCCACGCACCCCAGCGCCGGCAGGTACGTGAGGAGCTCGCCGCCTGGGACCCGGCCGGGCCGCCGATGCTGCCCTACCTGAGCGCGTGCGTGCTGGAGACGGTGCGGCTGTGGCCGACCACGCTGGCCGTGCTGAGGGAGAGCACCGCGGTGACCGTGTGGGACCAGACCTCCCTGCCGCGCGGCACCTCCTTCGTGATCTTCTCGGCGCTGCTGAACCGCGACGGCGAGCACCTGCCCGATGCCGACCGGTTCCAGCCCGACCGGTGGCTCGACGGCGAAGCCGCTACCGGCACGACCTTGATCCCGTTCTCCGCCGGTCCCGCCGCCTGCCCGGGGCGCAACCTCGTCCTGCAGACGGTGACGGCCGCGCTGGCCGCCTTGCTGCGCGGGCACGACCTCCGGCTGCACGCCCGCACCAAGATCGCCGCCGACCTGCCGCTGCCGTACACCCTCGGGCACACCGGGCTCGGATTCACGGTCACCCCGGCGTAGCGGCGGCGAGCGGCCGGGCGCGGCAGGTTTGATCGAAGTCGGCGGTGGAAACGTCTCAGTCCCTGCGCACAGACGGTCGACATCCCTGCCGGCGGCCCTCGGCACTGCGGGAGGTGGCCGTGGCACTCACTCCGAACGAGCGCCGGCGGCTGCGGGAGATGGAGCAGCAACTCGCCCGCGACGACCCGGACTTCGCGACGTCGATGAGCGACCACGGGCCACCACCGGACGAGCCGGGCGCTCGGCGCCCGCTGCTGTGGTGGTCGCTCGCGGTCCTGGCCGGGCTCGCGGTCGCGCTCGTCGTGGCGGTGGTCGCGGGCATCGCGTACGCCGGTGTGCTGATGCTTTTCATGCTCGCCGCCAGCGCCTTCGTGCAGTTGGGCCTGCGTGGGCGGGTGCCGCCCGGCCCCGGTGGGTGACGGCCGAGGTCAGGGCGCGCGGGAGCCGCGCCGGCGCTCCTGCTCGACGACGGCGTCCAGGTCGGCCAGCCGGTCGAGTTGGCGCAGCGGCTGGGCCAGCCGCACGTTGCCGTGCAGGCGTTGCCGGTTGCGGTCCAGGAACGCCCAGTATCCGGCGGTGAAGGGGCAGGCGTCGTCGCCCAGCCGCCGGCGCGGGTCGTACGGGCAGCCGCCGCAGTAGTCGCTCATCCGGTTGAGGTAGGCGCCGCCGGCCGCGTACGGCTTGGTGGTGATGGCGCCCGCGTCGGCGTACTGGCTCATGCCGACGACGTTGGCGGTCATCACCCACTCGTAGCCGTCCACGAAGTTGCGGTGGAACCACCCGGCCAGCTCCGCGGGCTGCCAGCCGCGCTGCAGGGCGTAGTTGCCCAGCACCATCAGCCGCGGAATGTGGTGCACCCAGCCGCGGTCGCGCACCCCGGCGAGCACGTCCGACAGGCAGCGCGCCTGCACGGCGTCGGCGTCGAGGTCGGCGAACCAGCGCGGCAGGGCGCGGCGGGCGGCGAGCTTGTTGGTGGCGCGGTACTGCTCGCCGAGCCGCCAGTACAGGTGCCAGATGTAGTCACGCCAGCCGATCAGTTGGCGGATGAAACCTTCCGCGCTGGCCAGCGGGACCCGTCCGGCACGATAAGCGGCCTCGGCGCGGTGGACGGCGTCGAGCGGGTCGAGCAGGCCCAGGTTGAGCGGCGCGGACAGCGCGCTGTGCGCGAGCCACGGGTCGCCGGCGAGCATCGCGTCCTCGTACGGGCCGAAAGCCGCCAGCCGGTGCTCGACGAAGTGGCGCAGCCGGACGGTGGCCTCGGCGTGGGTGACGGGGAACAGCCGCGGCCCGTCGCGGCCCGTGAACACGATGCCTTCCGCCTGCCAGCGGTCCAGGTCGGCGCGCACCTGCGCGTCGATGTCGTCCTCGACCGGCAGCGGCGGAGGCGGCACGTCGAGGCGGCCGCCGGCCGGGGGCGGCTCGCGGTTGTCGGCGTCGAGGTTCCACCGGCCGCTGGCAGGTTCGTCGCCGTCCATGAGGACGTCGTGCAGGACCCGGGCGTGGCGGTAGAAGTCCTCCAGCCGCAGGCGGTGCCGGCCGTCGGCCCAGGCCGTGAACTCGGTCGGGCTGGTGACGAAGCCCCGCGGCCCGTGCACGGTGACCCCGGTCGAGCGCAGCAGCCGCCGGGCGGCACGCGACGTGGGATGGCAGGCGTCGAGTGGTTCGCGCACCTTGGCCAGCGCCTCGCGGTAGGTCTCCGTGCGCAGGTGCCGCGCCTGCTCGCCGAGTTCGGCGGCGCGGTGGCGCAGTGCGGACAGGATCAGATGCGCCTTCTGACGGTGGAAGGCGCGGCGGCGGAACACCGCCTTGGACTCGATGAGCAGCACCGGCTGGTCGGCGTCGTCGAGGAAATGCGGTCCCAGCTGATCGGCGAACAGCCAGCGGCGCATGCTGCGATTGTCCGGGCCCGGAACGACGATCGGCCGCATTTGGCCGTGATGGGCCATCCCGTGGCGCGGCTTCGGCCGGGTGGTGCACGCCGTCGGATCCGGTCACGCGTCGGGAGTTTCGGCCGGGCTGGGGCCGGGCACGTATCGCCTGGAGACAGCAACGGGATCGAGGTGGTCACCATGTCCGAGCCACAGCAGCAGCCTCCCGGCACTCTTGAGGCGATGCGCCGCAAACCCGACCACGGCGAGGACAGCTACCGTGGCTGCGGCCGTCTGCCGGGCAAACGTACGGTGATCACCGGTGCCGACAGCGGGATCGGGCGGGCCACCGCGATCGCGTTCGCCCGCGAGGGCGCCGACGTGGTCATCGGCTACCTGAACGAGCACGACGACGCGCGCGACACCGCCAAGCTGGTCGAGGAGGCCGGACGCAAGGCCGTGCTCGTTCCGGGGGACCTGTCCCGGCGTGAGGAGTGCGAGGCCCTCATCGACACCGCGGTACGCGAGCTCGGCGGGCTGGACGTCCTGGTCAACAACGCCGCGTACCAGATGACGCACGAGACCGTCGAGGAGATCGCCGACGAGGAGTGGCAGCACACCTTCGACCTGAACATCACCGCGATGTTCCGGCTGGTCAAGGCCGCGATGCCGCATTTGGGGGAGGGCGCGTCGATCATCAACACGGCCTCGGTCAACTCCGACATGCCCCGCCCGACCCTGCTGCCCTACGCGACGACCAAGGGCGCCATCGCGAACTTCACCGCAGGCCTGGCGCAGCTGCTCGGCGACCGGAAGATCCGGGTCAACAGCGTCGCTCCCGGCCCGATCTGGACGCCGCTGATCCCATCGACCATGCCGCCGGAGCACGTCGCGGAGTTCGGCAAGAACACCCCGCTGGGCCGCCCCGGCGAACCCAAGGAGGTCGCCCCGGTGTTCGTGCTGCTGGCCTCGGATGAGGCGAGCTACATCTCGGGCGCGATGATCCCGGTGACCGGCGGAAAACCCATCCTCTGAGCGGGGCTGCCGCCGCCGCCGAGCGAACGTGCGAATTCTGCTGCCCACCTTGACTGTTTGGGGTGAATAGTCCTTTGGGCGGGATTAGGCTCTGGACGCCATCGCCGCTTCAACCAGGCTCAGGGGCATCCGGTGATCGTCGGGCTGGAGGAGATCGGCCAACGTGCCTCGACGGGCGCGCTGCCCGGCAGGGACCAGGTCGACGTGCTGGTCGACGACGCCTACCGGTTCGCGCTGCGCGGCAGCGGCGGCGAGGTCGCCGACTACATCCCGGCACTGGCCAAGGCCGACCCGGAGCTGTTCGGGGTCGCCGTCGCCGAGGTCGACGGCGGGCTGCACGCCGTCGGCGACACCGACGTCCCGTTCTCCATCCAATCGATCTCCAAGGCGTTCGTGTACGCCCTGGTCTGCGACAACCTCGGCCACGAACAGGTCATGGCCCGCATCGGCGTCAACAACACCGGCCTGGCGTTCAACTCGGTCATCGCGATCGAACTCAACGACGGCCACCCGATGAACCCCATGGTCAACGCGGGCGCCATCGCCACCACCGCGCTGATACCCGGCGGCACGGCGGGGGAGCAGTGGGAAGCGATCAAGACCGGCCTGTCGGCGTTCGCCGGCCGCCCCCTGGATCTCGACGACGACGTCTACCGCTCCGAGGCGGCAACCAACCAGCGCAACCGCGCCATCGCCCGGCTGCTGGAAAGCTACCACCGCGTCGACGTCGACCCCCTCGAAGTGGTCGACGTCTACACCAGGCAATGCTCGCTGCTGGTCACCGCCAAGGACCTCGCCGTGATGGCGGCGACCCTCGCTGACGGCGGCGTCAACCCCGTCACGGGCCGCCGCGTCGTCTCCGCCACCGTATGCCGAGACACCCTCGCCGTGCTCGCCACCAACGGCCTCTACGAACGCTCCGGCGAGTGGCTGTTCGACATCGGCCTGCCCGGCAAGTCCGGCGTCGCCGGCGGCATCATGGCCGTCTCGCCCGGCAAGGCCGGCATCGGCACGTTCGCCCCGCGCCTGGACCCGGCCGGCAACAGCGTGCGCGGGCAGCTCGCCACCGCCTACCTGTCCAGGGCGCTCGGACTCAGCATCTTCGCCTCCGACGCCGCCGTACCGGAAGGAGACCGCGGTGCCGGCTGAGCTCGCCCGCGGACGTCGCTCTGGAACTGGCCCTGAACTTCACCGCCCGCTCCACATCCCGATCGTCCAGAGGCGCTCGCCGTTCGACTTACGCAAAGAGCGAAACCAGTCTGCCCACGCCCCGTCGATCCCGATGATGGGCAGATGGTGTCTGAATCTGACGTACCCTCGGAAAAGCGAAGGCTCGCGCAGGCCGACTCCGGGGAGCTGCCCTGGCGCGCCTGGGGACCGTACCTGTCCGAACGCGCCTGGGGCACGGTGCGCGAGGACTACAGCGCGACCGGCGAAGCCTGGACGTACTTCCCGCACGACCACGCCCGGTCGCGGACCTACCGCTGGAACGAAGACGGCATGGCCGGCATCTGCGACGACGGGCAGCACTTCTGCTTCGCGCTCGCGCTCTGGAACGGCCAGGACCCGATCCTCAAGGAGCGCATGTTCGGCCTCACCGGCCCCGAGGGCAACCACGGCGAGGACGTCAAGGAGTACTGGTGGTACGAGGACTCCACCCCCACCCACTCCCGCATGAGCTGGCGCTACCACTACCCGCAGACGGCGTTCCCGTATGCGGATCTCGTCGAGGTCAACGCGCGACGCGGCCGGCACGAGCCGGAGTTCGAGCTGCTCGACACCGGCGCCTTCGCCGACGACCGGTACTGGTCGGTCACCGCCGACTACGCCAAGGCGTCCCCGACCGACATGTGCATCCTGGTGACCGTTGCCAACCGGGGACCCGACGCCGCGACCATCCACGTCCTGCCCACACTGTGGTTCCGCAACACCTGGGCCTGGGGCCGCCCCGACCACGACGACGTTCCCACGATCACCGGCCGCGGCGGGCGCCTCACCGCCGAGCACGCCCGACTCGGCACCGTCGAGCTGATCGGCGACGGTGCGCCGACGGCGCTGTTCTGCGACAACGAGACCAACACGCAGCGCCTGTGGAACGTGCCGGGCCGCTCGGCGTACCCGAAGGACGGCATCAACGACCACGTCGTGCACGGCGCGGCCACGGTCAACCCGGCGATGACCGGCACGAAGGCTGCGCTGCACTACGTGCTCGACGTCCCGGCGGGCCAGTCCCGGCAGATCAGGCTGCGGCTGGCGCAGCCCGCCGAAGCGTCCACGGACCTCGGCACCGGCTTCACCAAGGTCATGGACGACCGGCGGGCCGAGGCCGACGCCTTCTTCGCCGACCTGGTCCCGTCCGGCACGACCGAGGAAGAGGCCCGGGTCGTACGCGGCGCGATCGCCGGTCTGATGTGGGGCAAGCAGTTCTACCGCTACGACGTCGGGCAGTGGCTCAGCGGCGACCGCACCACCCCCGCCCCGCCGGACGAGCGGCTGACCGGACGCAACCGCTCGTGGTGGCAGCTGGCCGCCGCCGACGTGATCTCGATGCCCGATCCGTGGGAGTACCCGTGGTTCGCGGCCTGGGACCTCGCCTTCCACTGCGTCGCGATCGCCCGCGTCGACCCGGCGTTCGCCAAGCAGCAGCTGCTCCTGCTCACGCGCGAGTGGTACATGCATCCCGACGGCCGGATCCCGGCGTACGAGTGGGCGTTCGGCGACGTCAATCCGCCGGTGCACGGGTGGGCGGCGCTGCGCGTGTTCGACCTCGACGGCGGCGCGGACTTCGACTTCCTCGAACGCGTCTTCCACAAGCTGATGCTCAACTTCACCTGGTGGGTCAACCGCAAGGACGCCGACGGCAGCAACGTCTTCGAGGGCGGGTTCCTCGGCCTGGACAACATCGGCCCCTTCGACCGGTCCGCGCCGCTGCCCGTCGACGGCCGCCTCGAACAGTCCGACGGCACCGGCTGGATGGCGATGTACGCGGCCAACCTGTTGGAGATCGCCGCCCGCCTCGCCGCCCGCCATCCCGTGTACCAGGACGTGGCGACCAAGTTCTTCGAGCACTTCGCGTACATCAGCGCGTCGGCGCAGTCGCTGTGGAGCGACAAGGACCGCTTCCACTGCGACACGATCCGGGTCGGCGGCGGCGAGCCGATCCCGCTGCGGGTGTTCTCGATCGTCGGACTGGTCCCGCTCCTGGCGACCGTGACCTGGCGCGAGGGGATCTTCGGCCACCAGCGGGACCTCGTCGAACGGTTCAACTGGTTCCTGCGGCACAAGCCGGAGTACGCCGCGGTCGTCGGCGAGAATCGGATCAGCCGCACCGGTGACCGGCACCGGCTGCTGTCGATGGTGACCATGGACCAGCTCGCGCCGATCATGTCGCGGATGCTGGACGAGGCCGAGTTCCTCAGCCCGTACGGCCTGCGCAGCATCTCCCGCGTGCACGCCGCGGAACCGTTCGTCGTCGACCTCGACGGGCGGCGCTTCAGCGTCGGCTACGAACCGGCCGAGTCCACGACCGGCGCGTTCGGGGGCAACTCCAACTGGCGTGGCCCGGTCTGGATGCCCGTGAACTACCTGCTGATCGGGGCGCTGCACCAGTTCGGCGACTTCCTGGAGGACTCGGCCACCTTCGAGTACCCGACCGGTTCGGGGGTGCGCCGCGACCTCAACGAGATCGCCGCCGACCTGTCGGAGCGGATCATCGGCATCTTCCTGCGCGGCGCGGACGGCCGGCGGCCGCTGTACGGCGGCACCGAACTGCTGCAGACCCACCCGGACTGGCGCGACCGCCTCATCTACCCGGAGTACTTCCACGGCGACAACGGCGCCGGGCTCGGCGCATCCCACCAGACCGGCTGGACTGCCCTGGTCGCCGACCTGATCCTCGGCCGCGCGGACCGGCGGCAGCGCTAGGGAGCTCTAGAGTCGAGCCGTGGCGCAGCAGCGGATCAGACTCGTCGGCGACCGGGTCCACCGTCCTTCCGGGTGGTGGACACCGACGGTGCATGCGCTGCTGGAGCATCTGCACAGTGTCGGGTTCACCTGTGTGCCGCAGCCCTACGGGGTGGTCGACGGCGAGGAGGTTCTCGGCCTCATCCCCGGCGAATCCGGGGCGGCCAGGTGGGCGCGGGCGGTGCCCGAGGCCGGACTGCGGGTGCTCGCCGGGAAGGGGCTGGAGCCGCAGCGCACCCGGGCGGCCGAAGGGTTCTGCGACGAGCTGGCGTCCCGCGTGCAGTGGTCCAGGGACAACCTCGTCCTGTTCAGCCAGGCACGCCGACGAGCTGAGAGGATCAGTCGGGCTCGGCGCCCGGTGGGGCCTCCGGTTTCGTGGTGAGGTGACGGGTGAGCACGGCGAGTTGCTCCCGCAGCCCGGTCAGCTCCTTCACCTCGGCGCGTAGGTGAGCCAGTTCGGCCAGCACCGCGTCGTTCGCGGTGGTGTCGCCGTTGTTCGTCTGCTGAGGCTGTAGGCCGAAGAAGCTGGCCAGCGAACCGGCGAGCAGGCCGAGCAGCGCCACACCCATGAGCATGATGGCCGTTCCGTCGATCCGGCCCGCGGTGGTGATGGGCACGATGTCGCCGTATCCGACCGTGGTCAGGGTGACGATCGCCCACCAGAGCGCGTCGCCGAACGTGGCGAACTCCGGGTTCGTCGGCCGCTCGGCGTAGTAGGCCATGGCCGCGCCCACGAACAGGACCGCTCCGGCGACGAGCGCGACCCTGCCCAGCCGGGCGAACAGCCGCCGGACGCCTTTCGTGGCGATCAGGAGCCGGCCGAGCCTGGCCAGGCGGAGGACCACCACGAAGCCGGCGCCATGCGCCCCGGACACCAGGAACCACGGCGCGGTCAGCAGCACGATCGCGAGGTCGAACTTGCCCAGGCGGGTGCCGAGGTAGTCGACCAGCAGCCGCTGGTGGACGAAGAAGTCGACGACGAACACGATCCACGAGGCGACACCGACCACGACCGCGACCCAGTTGCCCTGCTCGGGAACGATGATCAGCGGCAGCACCGCGGACAGGATGATCGGAATCCGGGCGCGGCGGTCGTACTCCGCCAGCTTGTCCGCGGCTGCCGCATTCCGTGGCTGGCCGCGTGCCGGCACCGCTGCGACGTCGCCGTCTGTCGTGTTCACACCATGAATCCTGCCGCGCGGCGCTCGCCGCACCGGGGAACTGCCCGCCTGCGCCGCAGCGTGTTGTGACCGCGGCGCAAGCGGGCGCGGGATCACCCTCGCAGGGCCGGGGCCTGCGTGGACGAGCCGACGTCGTCCTGAGCGGCCGCGGCGAGGGCGCGTGCGTCGCGGCGGTTGGCCGCCAGGCTGGCGAGGGTGACGGTGAGCAGCACGCCGATGATGACGGCCAGCGACAGCAGCGTCGGCACCTCGGGCAGCGCCGGCCAGACCCCGTGCGCCCAGTGCAGCACCAGCTTGACGCCGATGAACGCGAGGATCAGCGCCAGGCCGTGGTTGAGGTAGCGCAGGCTGCTCAGCGCGTTGTGCAGCACGAAGTACAGGGCACGCAGGCCCAGCAGCGCGAACGCGTTGGTCGCGAAGACGAGGTACGGGTCCTCGGTGACGCCGTACACGGCGGGCACCGAGTCGACGGCGAACACCACGTCGGTCATGAACACCGCAGCGACGACCAGCGCCATCGGCGTCAGGGCGCGCACGCCGTCGCGGCGCACCGTCAGACGCGAGCCGTGGTACTCGTCGGTGACCGGCATGAACCGGCGCAGCAGCCGTACGCTGCGCATCTTGTCGATGTCGATGGCGTGCTGGCCGCCGCGCAGCGCGTCACGCAGCACCTTCGCCGCGGTGATCAGCAATACGCCGCCGAACAGCAGGAACGCCCAGGTGCCGGTCTGCAGCACGGCCGCGCCGGCGGCGATGAAGATCGCCCGCAGGACGAGCGCGCCGACGATGCCGTACAGCAGCACCCGCTGCGCGAGCTGCGCGGGAACCGCGAACGCGGCCAGCAGCAGCATGAACACGAACAGGTTGTCGACCGACAGGGACTTCTCGACCACGTATCCGGTGAAGAACTCCACGGCCGGTGTGCCGCCGAAGCGCCACCATACGAAGAAGCCGAACGCGACCGGCAGCGCGAGGTAGAACACGGTCCAGCCGACCGCCTCGCGCATCTTCACCGCGTGCGGTCTGCGGGTTATCACGAAGTCGACGGCGAGCAGGCCCAGCAGGATCAGGACGGTCGCCGCCCACAGCCATGGCGTGCCGATGGTGGCCAGGGGAGCGGCAGAGGTGTCGACGGGCATGACGAGACTCCAGACGTGTGCGTCTGAGGTCTCCCTCACCCGCGCAAGACGCGGGCGACCGTCCGGGGCCGGGCGGCCGGCCGTAATGACCGGAGCGGTCTGTCGAGGTACTCCCCTCGAGAGGTCACGATACCGCCTCGACCTGTGAATTCGCTGAGGGTGACAGGTGAGGCTGATGTGGTTGCCGGGGCCGGGCGAACCGGTGATCGTGGAGGAAGGCAGGCGTTTGCGAGGGAGGCGCCGACGATGATCGAATTCGTGCTCACCTTGTTGCTGCTGGCGTGCGCGATCGTCGCCGGGCTGGCACTGATGGGTCCGGCCGGGCACCGCTGACGCCCGCGGCCGGGCGCGCGGTGCCGACAGGCGTCGGCGATGCTGTGGGCATGGAGTACGTGTCCAGAGTGCCGCGACCGCCGCTGGACGGGCTGATCGACGACCTCTACTACCTGGCGGGCGCGCCGCCGTACGCCCGGCTGATGCTGCCGCCGATGCCCGGGGCGCTGCTCATCGTCAACCTCGGGGCGCCGTTCCGCATCCGCGCCGGCACTGACACCGAGACGGCGGAGTACGCCGACGGGTGCGTTATCACCACGCCCACCCGCGCGTTCGAGTTCGGCTACCCGCCCCGGACCCGGTCGGTCGGCGTGCACGTGAAGCCGTGGGGGCTGGCGCCGTTCCTGCCGATGCCCGCGACCGAACTGTGTGACCGGCCGGTGACGATGGAACAGGTCTGGGGCCGATCCGCCGTCGCCGAGTTGCGAGACCGGCTGGCCACCGCGGACGGACCGCACGAGATGCTGACGCTGCTGGAGCAGGAGCTGATGCGACGGCTGTGCGAGACCACCGGCCTGGGGCTGGTCCGCCATACGAGCAGGGTCATCGCGGCGGCCGGCGGAGCGGTGGCGATCGGCGACCTGAGCGTGGCAGCCGGTGTCAGCAGCACTCATCTGGCTCAGCGGTTCAAGGAACTCATCGGCGTCACGCCGAAGCGGCTGGCTCGCGCCTACCGCTTCACCGCCGCCGTGTTCGCGATCGACCCGGCCGGGCCGGTCGACTGGGGCGACCTCGCCGGTGGTGCGGGCTACTTCGACCAGGCCCATTTCGGCCACGAGTTCCGGGAGTTCACCGGCCTCACACCGACCCGGTACGTCGAAGTCCGGCGGCGGTTCCTGCGCGAACATCCCGGCCACGCGCTGGACGGCTGGCCGCTGCCCGCCGATTGATTTCTTACAAGAGCGCCGGCTCGCGACACGGTAACTTTCGGGGCAACCCAGTGCAGAGGAGAGCCCCGTGGGCAAGGTGGTCATGTACAGCTCGGTGTCGGTGGACGGCTTCATCGCCGACGACGACGACCAGCCCGGACCGCTGTTCGAATGGCTGTCCAGCGGTGACGTCCCGTTGGACGAAAGCGGCTTCCTGAAGGTGTCGCAGACGTCCTACGACTACACCCGGCCGTACTGGGACCAGATCGGGGTGACCGTTGCCGGCCGGCACGTCTTCGACATGACCGCCGGCTGGGACGGCAAGCCGCCGAGCGGCATCGAACACGTGGTCGTCGTGACGCACCGGCCCGCGCCCGAAGGTTGGGATCCCGAGGCGCCGTTTCACTTCGTCGACGGCGTCGAGGCGGCGATGGCCAAGGCGCAGAAGCTCGCGGGTGACCGGATAGTCGAGGTCGCCGCCGGCGACGTCGGCGGCCAGATGCTCGCCGCGGGCCTGGTCGACGAGGTGCGCATGGACGTCGTGCCCGTCGTGTTCGGGTCCGGCAAGCGCTTCTTCGGGTCGGTCCACGCGCAGCACCTGCTGGAGGACCCGGACGTGGTGATCCAGGGCAACCGGGTGCTACACCTGAGCTGGCGGGTGCGCCGCTGACCGTCGGCACCGGCCTCAGCGGCTGCGCGGAGCCGGTTTGCCAGCGACGAAGCCGAACAGGTCGGGGACGGGTCCGCCGCCGGTTTCGGTGACACGTTCCAGGCGCAGGCCGGCCGCCATGGCTGCGTTGAGCAGGTCGGCGAGCGGGATGTGCCAGCCGCCGACGCGAGCCCGTACGCCGTGCGGGTTCCAGGTCTGGAACGTGTGCTCGCGCTCGGCGTAGCGTTCGTCGACGACGACGCGCGGCTTGCCGCTCCAGTCGGCGAACGCGCCGATGAAGCACGGGTGCACGCCCAGATGCACGAACCGGCCGCCGGGCCGCAACACCCGCCCGATGTCGCGGACCACTGCGGCGTAGTCGGGCACGTCGGTGCTGGACAGCACACATACCGCGGCCGGTAGCGACGCGTCGGCGAACGGCAGTGCCGCGGCGTCGGCTACCACGACGGGCAGCCGGCGCATCGCGTGGCGTAGCTGCCCGGCGGACAGGTCGACACCGATCGGGGTCCAGCCGAGGTCGGCCACGGCAGGGGCGTGGGCGCCGGTGCCGCAGCACACGTCGAGGCAGAGGCCGTCGCCGGGGCCGAGCAGGTCGGCGATCGTGGCGTGCACCCGGCGCAGGTAGTCGCCCGCGGTGGGTGACATGAAGTCGTTGTACCAGTCGGCATGCGCGTCGTACGCGGCTGTCGTTTCCGTCCCCATACGATCGAGGTTAGGCAGGGGACCGCCCGGAGGCTGTCCCCGTTCGCTCACAGCGTGTCCGATCCAGACGCGGGCGACTCAGGGCCTGTCCACGAGAATCCATCCCTGGCGCCGCAGCTCTTACGCGGATTCGAGGACGAAGAACAGGAAACACATGAAGCGCCCGGAGCCCTTGTCGGGTGGAAGCAACTCCGCGGGAGTGTTCGGAGCAGGGGGCGGCTCGCTGATCGTCACGATGCGGAACCCGGCGGCGGCGAAAGCATCCGACATGGCGTGCAGCGGCCTGTGCCACATGGTCAGCCACACGGTCTGGCCGTCCATGATGTAGTCCTCGGTGTACTTCGTGACGGCGAAGTAGTCGGCCTCGGGGTACTCCATCGCATAGCCGGTGGGGTGCATCGTCGACAGGATCACGCGACCGCCTGGCTTCAGCACCCGACGCAGCTCGGCGAGGGGGCCGGACCAGTCCTCCAGATAGTGCAGCACCAGGGACGCCACGACGTCGTCGAACTCGGCGTCGGCGAACGGCAGCGGTTTGCTCAGGTCCGCGACGTGCAGGTCGGCGTCTTCGCCCAGCCGCCGGCGGGCCAGCGCGACCATGGCCGCACTCAGGTCGAATCCGGTGACCGCGGCTCCCTTGTCGCGCAGCGCCGCTGACAACGGGCCGGAACCGCAGCCGGCATCGAGAATTCGGCGGCCCGAGACTTCGCCCGCGAGGCTGAGCATCGCGGGTGTCGCGTAATAGGCGTTGAAGAGACCGGACTCGTTCGCCGCCGCATAGGCGGCCGCAAAGTCGTCGTAATCGGTTGCTGTCACAGTGTCCCCGTTCCATGAAAGGCAAAGGCGCATTCCTGCCAAAGCCGCGCGGGCGAGCCGATAGGCACCCCGTGGGCGAACGACGATCAGGGTTCGGCGCGGCGACGCTGCTGCAGGTACCGACGACGTATGCGGTGGAACACCCGATGCCCGACGGGGACGCCGATCGCGCAGCTCACGCCCACGATCAGGGTGTCCTCGGGCAGGGCGCTGAACAGGTACTCCACCAACAGCCATACCGCGAGTGTCGAGAAGATGATCGTGAAGACGTGGGCCCCCACAGCCCACCAGCCCTCGTCCTTGCCGAATCCGTCAGTCACGGGCCGGATCTTAGCGAATGTGGTCGTTCAGCCGGGGGCGCGCTGCGAGCGACCGAACCAGTGAGACGTGTCGACAAGGACACGTCTCACCGGTGGACGGTCTCAGTTCGGGATGCCCTTGCCCTTGCCGCCCCGGACCGACTTCGTGATCTTCTTGGTCCACGAGACGGCGCAGCGCACGATGTGGTCGCCGTCATCCCAGTCCGACTTGCTGCGGGCCGAAGCGATGCCGCCGAAGTACTCGGCCTGGCCCGCGCTCACGCCCAGGAACTTGCCCTTGAGCACCTGGCACTGGCTGTGGATCGCGTTCCACTGCCGCTCCGAGGTCGGGTACGGCGTGGTGGCCGAGGCGCGGAAGACACCCACGTACTCCGCGTTGTGCGGCTTGTTGCAGGGCACGTCCTCCATCTGCGCGATGTCGTCGCCCTGCTCGTGGACCAGCACGCAGCCCGACAGCAGCGCGGCCGGAACGGCGCCCTTCAGGCTGCCCGTGCGGGTGGTGAAGCTGTTGTCCTTGTCGAAGGTCCTGATCTCGCTGACCTCGCAGCGGAACCAGCGGGCACCGCTCTCCCAGGTGTCCGTACGCGGCGTCGCGACCCGCAGCTCCAGCCGCGCGTCACCCCACGCGCGGCCCAGGTATGCCTTGGCCTTGGCGTCGCACTCGACCAGCGCCGCCGCCTTGTCCGTCGGACCGGGGTACTTGTCGGTCTTGAACTTCCCGACGTGCACGACCTCGCCGTGGTGCAGCTGGGCGCAGTCCACGACCGGCGCGGAGCGCATCGCCACCGCGACGGGCGCGCCGCCCATGCACTCACCGACCTTCGGCTCCCAGCCGGTGAGCGCCGCCATCGGCTTCCAGTCGTCGACAAGATCGCCGTCGGCCTCGCTCGGCAGCCCGGGCGAGCAGCCCGCCAGTGCAAGACTCGTCAGCAGCGCAGCCAGCGCAATACCGGCCTTGAGGCGTCCCCGCATCGCCATTCCTCCCAGGTTGTAGCCTGGGCGATGCTATGCGATCTTGAATTGCGGCAGATCAGCCGAACGGCCATTAGCGCGAGCCCTCCGGCGGGGCGCTGGTGTGCGCATCATGGTCGCGGCTCAGCCGCGCATCGACCGCCGCGTACGAGGCGAGGTGTTAGCGTACGCCCGTCCACCGGCCGAACCTGGAGCACACCGCGATGAAGTACACCGTCTCGATCGAGATCGCCCTGCCGCGGGAGAAGGTCGTCCAGCTGCTCGCCGACCCGGCACACCTGCCGATGTGGCTGCGGGGCCTGGTGCTGCACGAGCCGCTGAGCGGGGTGCACGGGCAGGTCGGCACCAAGTCACGGGTCGTGCTGCAGATGGGTCAGCAGAAGGTCGAGGCCATCGAGACCATCACGCGCCTGGAACCGGCAGACCTGCGTGACCTTCCCGAAGGCGACGTCGTTCGCTTCGAGCGCGAGATCGTCGGCGACGGCATGTGGAGCGCCGGGCGCGAGCGGCTGACCGAAGCCGGTCCGTCGACGACGCTGTGGGTGAGCGAGAACGAGTACCGGTTCAGCGGCCTGATGATGCGGCTGGTGGGGCTTCTGATGCCCGGCGCCTTTCGCAAGCAGTCCCTGCGGCACATGCAGGACTTCAAGGCGTTCGCCGAGCAGGGAACGGACGTCCGCAAAGCAAAAGGCTGACATCCTGCGGTGCCTCGCCGGTGTCGAGGCGGGCACCGGCCCTGACCTCGCGCTGTCGCCGGAGTCCGCGCGCGACGGCGTGCGTGGCCTGCCCGACCTGTTCGGCCGGCTTCCGGAGCTCGAGGCGCTGCTCGTGTGACAGGCGGGGGACGCCCGAAGACGTCCCCCGTGTGGATCAGGTCAGGCCCAGACGCGGTCGGCGTAGTCGAGGAAGTTGCGGCCCATGATCTTCTCGATCCGGGTGGAGCTGAAGCCGCGCTGCTCCAGCAGCCGGATCAGCTGGTGGAACTGGTCCACGCCGCGCAGGTCCTCGACGAACGGGAACGTGTCGGCGCGTTCGCCGGCCGCGCCGACGCCCGCGGCCTGCCGGTGGGCTACGTGCTCGGCGAGCTGCGCGCGGTAGCCGTCGAGGTCGTCGATCGAGGTGACGGTGCCGTCGGTGCCGATGCCGACGAAGTCCTCGCCGCACACGTTCACGGCGTGGGCGATGTGGTCGACGACGTCTTCGGCGCGGGCGTGGCCGGTGGCGTTGACGAACGGCATGAAGTAGATGCCGACGAAGCCGCCGCGTTCGGCGACCAGGCGCAGTTCCTCGTCGGTCTTGTTGCGGGGCAGGTCGACCAGGGCGCGGCAGCCGGTGTGGTTGATCGACACGGGCAGTTTCGCGACCCGGGTGGCTTCCAGGCAGGTGTTCTCGCCGCTGTGCGACAGGTCGACCATGATGCGGCTGTCGCACAGCGCTTCGACGACCTCGTGCCCGAACGGCGTGAGGCCGCGGTTGTCGGGGGCCATGGAGCCGTCGCCGATGTGGTTGGCCTGGTTGTAGGTGAGCTGGATGACGCGTACGCCCAGGTGGTGGAACTGGGCCACGCGGGTGGGGTCGTCGCCGACGGCGACGGCGTTCTGGAAGCCGTAGATGATGCCGATCCTGCGGTCGCGGTGGGCGGCGCGGATGTCGTCGGCGGTGAGCACCTTGACCAGGTCGGCGGGGTGGTCGGCGACGAGGCGGTCCCAGACGTCGATCTCGCGCAGGGTGTGGGCGTACGGCTCGGCGTCGCCCATGGTGTAGCCGAGGGTGATGTTGACGGCGGTCAGGCCGGAGGCGTGCGCGTCGGCGATGGTGCGCGCGTCGACGGTGAGGTCGTCGCTGTCCTGGACGAGCTTGTGCGCTGCCGCGAGGGAGTGCGCGGCGTTGGGGTTGTCGAGGATGCCCAGCGCGTTGATGATCATGTAGTCGGTGCTCACTGCTCGTCCTTCCGGAAGTCGCCGCGGTCGAAGCGGCGGCCGCGCTTGACGGTGTACTCGATGCTGTCCAGGTTGGCCATGTCCGCGCGCGGGTCGCGGGCCAGCACGACGAAGTTGGCGAGCTTGCCGGCCTCGACGGTGCCCATGACGTCCTGGGCGCCCATGCTCATCGCGCCGACCTGGGTCGCGCAGCGAATGACCTGCTCGGCGGGGATGCCGCAGCGCTCGGCCAGGAAGAGCATCTCGGCGTGCAGCGACGGGAACGGGTGCGCCGGGTCGGTCTCGTAGTCGGTGCCGGCCGAGACGAGCACGCCCGCGCGGTACGCGTCGCCGGTCAGCTTCGCCGACAGCGCGTCGTTGGCCAGGGCGCGGGCCTTGCCGTCGGCGTCGTCGGCCTTCTCGGCCATCCACGTCCACATGCTGCCGGTCGCGTCGAGCACCGTGCCCCGCTGGCGCATCAGCGCGTAGAGGGCGTCCAGGCGCGGGTCACCCTTGTCGACCAGGCGTTCGACGTCGATCGGGGCCTTGGTCTTGTACGAGGTGAGCGGCTCGTCGGCGGTCTCCTGGGCGAGCAGGGTGACGTGCGAGACGGCGTCCACGCCGGAGGCGACGACCTGGGCGGGGGTGGCCGGGAAGACCGCGGCGTGCGCCCATACGCCGATGCCCTGGCGCTTGGCCTCGGCGGTGATCGCGGCGACGGTCGTGCCGGGCAGCTCCGCGTAGACCTTGATGGCGGTGGCGTGCGTGCCGCGGGCCATCGCGACCGCGAGCGGCAGGTCGGTGTCGTCGTCGATCGCCTGCATCCAGGGCACGTGGCCGGGGGTGCCGCCCTGGGAGACCTGCCAGGTGCGCGGGTCGTCGAAGAAGCTCGGCCCGGCCATCAGGGACGCGTAGTGGATGTCGGGGCCGGGGATCTCACCGATGCGGGTGGCGCGCGTCAGGTCGGCGATCTGGCGCAGGTCGTCGGCCATGTCGCGGATCGCGGTGACGCCGCCGTAGACCTGCCGGCGCAGCGCCGCCTCGGCGACGGGCCGGTTGGGCGGGGTGGCCAGGTGCTGGTGGGAGTCGATGAGGCCGGGGATGACGTACGCGCCGCCGACGTCGACCGCGGCCACGCCGTCGGGAATCGTGGCGTCGCCGTCCGGGATGACCTCGATGATCACATCGCCGTCGACGACGATCGTCGTCCCGGGCCGGGCGGGGCCGCCGGTGCCGTCGATGAGCGTCGCGTTGCGGTACGCGGTGACCGTGCCGGCCTCGGGCGGGGCGTACGGGGTCGGCGCGGGCTCGTCCACGTGGGCCATCGGTGCTCCCTTGTTACAGCAGATGTAACGTCTGTATCGTTACTTGAAACGTCAGTGGCACTGTACCCCAGGAGGCGACCCGTGCCGAGATCCGCCAGCTCGGCGGTCGACAAGGCGCTCGACCTCATCGAGGCCGTCGCCCGCGCCGACCGCCCGCTCCGGCTCGGCGAGCTGGCCCAGGCCGTCGGCCTGCACCGGGCCACCGCCTACCGGGTGCTGCTCGACCTGGTCGCCCGCGGCTGGGTCCAGCGCGCCGGCGAGCACTACCTGCCCGGCGCGGTGGCCCTGCAGGTGTCCCGGGCCGCGGCGAGCCGGTCCCTCGCGGCGCTGTGCCGTCCCGTCCTCGAAGACCTTGCAGAGCGCACCGCGATGATGGTCAACCTGCAGGTTCTCGAAGCCGACCGGTCCCGCGTCATCGACGTGGTGCGCCCGCCCCGGCTGGAGATGATCAGCGACCTGCGCGACGAGGCCCTGCCCGTGCACCGCTTCGCCGGACCGCTGGCCCTGGTCGCGCAGCTCGACGAGCGGGCCCGCGCGCCGTACCTCGCCGTCGCGCAGGCCGCCGGGCACCCCCTCGACGGGCTGCTCGCCGACCTAGCCCGGGTCCGCGACACCGGCCTCGCCCTCGAACACGGCCGCAACGACAAGGTCATCGGCTCGATGAGCCGCGCGGTGATCGCACCCGGCGGCACGCCGCTGTGCGCGGTCACCCTCGTCGGACCCGACGCCGAGTTCGCCGAGCCGCGCCTGTCCGCGCTCGCCCAGGCCCTCGCCGACGCCACCACCACGCTGGCCGCCACCCTCACCGCGCCCGCGGCCACCGATCCAGGGAGAACCCGACCGTGAACGACGTGCTCGTGCTCGACAAGGAGCAGACCAGGGCCGGGCTCGACCCGCTGCGGGTGCTCGACGCCGTCGCGGTCGCGCTCACCGCCCTGAGCCGCGGCGAGGTCTCCGCGCCGCCGCGCATCGCCGCGCAGGCCCCCGGCGGGCTGCTCGGCGCGATGCCCGCCTACGTGCCCGGCATCGGCCTGGCCGCCAAACTGGTCTCCGTCTTCGCCACTCCCGGCCAGGTCGGGCGCAGCTCGCACCGCGGCCTGGTCGCCCTGTTCGACGAGCACGACGGCCGGGTCCGGGCGCTGCTCGACGCCGAACCGCTCACCGCCGTACGCACCGCCGCGTCCGCGACCCAGAGCATGCGGGTCCTTCGGCCGTCGCCGTCCCGGGTCGCGGTCATCGGCACCGGCGTGCAAGCCGCCGCGCAGCTCGCCATGCTCGCGGGCGTCGACGCCACCATCCCCGTCGTCGTCGGCGGCCGGGACACCGCCCGCGCGGCGGAGCTGGCAGCGCGGCACCCCAAAGCCGAGGCGGCGGGCATCGAAGACGCGGTACGCGACGCCGACGTCGTGTTCTGCTGCACCGGCGCGACCGCACCGGTCTTCCCCCGGGCCTGGCTGCGCCAGGACGCGCACGTCAGCTCCGTCGGCGGCTCGCACGGGCCCGAACTCGACCCGGCCGTGCTCGCCGACGGCACCCTGTTCGCCGAGTGGCCTGGGGCGGTCACCGCGCCGCCGCCCGCCGGGGCGTACGAGCTGCAGGGCATCGACCCGGCCCGGGTCACGCTGCTCGGTGCGGTGCTCGACGGGGCCCATCCCGGCCGCCGCGGCCGGGATGGGCTGACGGTGTTCAAGTCGACCGGCCACGGCGCTCTCGACGTGGCCGCCGCCGCGGTCGTGCACGACTGGGCCCGCGCCCACGGCGTCGGCACGGCCGTGGCCATGTAGCTCAGACGCCCGCGCCGACCAGCTCACGGTTCGGGTCGAGCACATACTTGCTCGCCGCACCGTGGTCGAAGTCGGTGTATCCCTTCGGGGCGTCGTCGAGCGGCAGCACCGTGGCGTGCACGTTCTTGGCGATGTGCGTGCGGTCGTGCAGGATCGCCATCATCAGCTGCCGGTTGTACTGCTTGACCGGGCATTGACCGGTGGTGAAGCTGTGCGACTTCGCCCAGCCCAGCCCGATCCGCACCCGTAGGCTGCCTACCTTCGCCTCCTCGTCCTTGCCGCCGGGGTCACCGGTCACGTACAGCCCCGGCACACCCAGCCGAGCCGCCGGCCGGGCGATCGACATGATGTCGTTGAGCACCGTGGCGGGCTCCTCCCCGGCGTCCGCGCCGTGCCCGCGCGCCTCGAAGCCGACCGCGTCGACGGCGGCGTCGACCTCCGGCTCCCCGATGATCTGCTCGATCATGTCGGCCAGGGGCGCGTCCGAGGTCAGGTCGACGGTCTCGCAGCCGAAGCTGCGGGCCTGCGCGAGCCGCTGCTCGTTGAGGTCGCCGACGATGACGACCGCCGCGCCCAGCAGCAGCGCCGACGTGGCCGCCGCCAGCCCGACGGGCCCGGCCCCGGCGATGTAGACCGTGGAGCCGGTGGTCACGCCCGCTGTGTAGCAGCCGTGGTAGCCGGTCGGGAAGATGTCGCTCAGCATGGCCAGGTCCAGGATCTTGTCCATGGCCCGGTCCTTGTCGGGGAACTTCAGCAGGTTCCAGTCGGCGTACGGCACCAGCACGTACTGTGCCTGGCCGCCGAGCCAGCCGCCCATGTCCACGTAGCCGTACGCCGCGCCCGCCCGCGCCGGGTTGACGTTGAGGCATACGCCCGTGTGGCCCTCCATGCACATGCGGCACCGGCCGCAGGCGATGTTGAACGGGACCGAGCACAGGTCGCCGACCTTGATGAACTCGACGTCCGGCCCGGCTTCGACCACCTCACCGGTGATCTCGTGGCCTAGCGTCTGCCCCTCCGGGGCGGTGGTGCGGCCGCGGACCATGTGCTGGTCGCTGCCGCAGATGTTGGTGGCGACGACCTTGAGGATCACGCCATGGTTGATCTTGCGGTGTTGTTCCGCCAGTTCCAGCTTCGGGTAGTCGAGGTCTTCGACGCTGACATGCCCGGGGCCCTGATAGACGACGGTCTTGTTGCCCGACATCGTGGTCACCCCCAGTGAGGTATCCGCACTTCACCTCCATTTTCCCAGCTCAGCGCCCATTAACGCGTTCGCGGAGACGAAATCTGGTGGGCCGCGGCGGGCCGGGCCGCGATACTGGGATCGATCATCGGGACAGGCGGGGGAAATGCGTACCAGCGAGCAGATCTACCACCGGGTGCGCTGGGATCCGCGATTCGACCCCGAGCGTTTCGTGTTCGGCGTACGCCAGCGCGACGCCGCGCCCAAACGTGTGCCGCTGCCCGCGTTCAAACCCGGCGGCGACATCCCCTGGCACCGGGTGCTGTTCATCGAGGCCGACGGCGAACTCGTCTGGGACCGCGCCACCGGCGTCGACC
This sequence comes from Catellatospora sp. NPDC049133, assembly GCF_040648455.1. Classification (NCBI taxonomy): domain Bacteria; kingdom Bacillati; phylum Actinomycetota; class Actinomycetes; order Micromonosporales; family Micromonosporaceae; genus Catellatospora; species Catellatospora sp. NPDC049133. The sequence goes on along the minus strand of NZ_JBEZDT010000009.1, from coordinate 85,178 downwards.
GCGTCGACACCTCCGGCGCCGGCCTGGTCCGCCACCATGGGCTGCTGCCCGCACCGTTCTTCACCCCGAGCACCCCGCACTCCTGGCAACCCGGCCACGGCTGGCGTGCCACGCCGGCCGCCGTGCCGGCCGCACCCGGCCGCCTGCGGCTGCTCACCTGGAACACGCTGTGGGACCGGTACGACGCCGACCGCATCGACACCGCCCGCCGCCGGCCCCTGCTGCTGGCCGCGCTCCAGGCCGCCGACGCCGACGTCATCGCGCTGCAGGAGGTCGAGCCTGAACTGCTCGCGCTGCTGCGCGACGCGCCGTGGGTCCGCGCCGCCTACACCCTCAACGCCGCCCCGGACACCGCCGCCCACGGCGGCCTTGTCCTGCTGAGCCGCCTGCCGGTACGCGAGGCCGGCAGCCACCGGCTCGCCCCGCACAAGGCCGCCGTCGCGATCGTGGTCGACACCGCCGCCGGGCCGCTCGCGATCGCGGCGACCCACCTGAGCAGCGACCACTCCACCGACGGCGCGGGGCGGCGGCAGGACGAACTGACCCGGCTCGCCGAAGGCCTCGCCGACATCGCCGCCAACCTGGTCCTGCTCGGCGACTTCAACGACGACGGCACCGCGCCCACCGCGATGCTCGGCATGGACGACGCGTGGACCCAGGCGCACGGCCCCGCCGACAGCACCCCGACCTTCGACCCGGTCGGCAACCCGCTCGCGGCCGTGTCGTCGCTGTCCGGTGTGCCGCGCCGCCTGGACCGGGTCCTGCTGCGCGGCCGCGCCGCCGTCACCGCCGCGGCGCTGGTCGGCGACCGGCCGGAGCCCGACGGGCTGTTCCCGTCGGACCACTACGGCGTCGCGGTGGACCTGACCTTCGCCGGTGCGGGGGACCGCGACGTGCTCGACGTCGCGCCGACCGCCCGGACCGCGCTGGCATGGCTGCCGCCCGGGCGGCTGTGGCCAGCGATCCAGGAGCTGCGACAGGCCCACGATCCGCAGGTCCACCGCTGGCCGCCGCACGTGAACGTGCTGTTCGGGTTCGTGCCCGAGTCAGACTTCGAGCAGGCCGCGCCGCTGCTGGCCGCCGCGGCCGCCGAGATCGCGCCGTTCGCTGTACGGCTGGACGGGGTGCACACGTTCGGCCACCGCGACGACGCGACGATCTGGCTCGACCCCGCCGCCGACGGCGACGCGCCCTGGAACCGGCTGTGGCAGGCACTGCGGCAGCGTTTTCCGCGCTGCCGGGGCCGGGCCGAGGGCTTCACGCCGCACCTGACCCTGGGCCGCAGCCGCGACCCGCAGCGCGTCGCCGCCCTCTGCGCCGCCCGGCTCGGCGAGTCCCGGGCGCAGGTCGGCGAGCTGGTGCTGCTGTCCCGGCGCGGCGACGAGCCGATGGTCCCGCGAGCCGTGCTGACCCTCGGCACCGGCGAATTGCGCTGGCTGCCCGACCCGACCCCGGACGTCTCGCCCGCGTCGGCCGACCCGGCATCGGCGGTGGTCGAACGCCTGGCCACGGAGTTCGCGGAGGGCGCCGTGCACGTCACCGGGTCGCGGCGGATGGGCTGTGCGCTGCCGGAAGCCGATCTGGACCTGGTGGCGGCATTGCCCGGCCAGGTCGACCCCGCCGCGGTGGTGGCACGGGTGGCCCGTGCCCTGCCCGACGCGATGTCCCTACGGCAGGTGCCCGGTGCGCGGGTGCCCCGGCTGGGACTGTCGGTCCGGGACCTCGCCGTCGACCTCGTGGTCGTCGGCACGGGCGGGCTCGCGCCGCACGAGGCGGTCGCCCGGCGCGCCGAGCTGGGCGAGGAGGCGGCCGTCGCGCTGAGCGCGGTCAGCGACGCCGACGCGGTACGCGAAGCGGTCGGCTCCCGCCACGGCGCGTTCGCGCGGCTCGCCGGGCAGGTCAAGGGCTGGGCGCGGGCGAAGGGCCTGGACTCGGCCCCGTTCGGCGGGCTGCCCGGCCTGGCCTGGTCGGTGCTCGCCGCGCGGACCGTGCTCGGCGCACCCGCCGACGCCACCGCCGCGACGCTGCTGCATCGTTTCTTCGAGGACTGGGCGGCCTGGGACTGGCGGCAGCCGGTGTCGCTGACCGGCGAGATCGACGGCGTACACCCCCAGGGTGTCGTGCTCACCCCGACCGCGCCCGTGCGCAGCTGCGCCGACCAGCTCGCACCCGGCGGGTGGGACCTACTCGCCCAGGAGCTCTACCAGGCGTGGGAGGTCATGGAGGAGGCGTCAAAGACCGGCGGCGACCCGTGGCCGCTGCTGGCCGGGCCGCCGCCACTGCACCGCCGCCACGCGTCCTGGGCCGTGGTCGCCGTTCGCGGCGACACCGACGACACGCTCGGCCGGGTCCGTGGTCGGATGCGTGCGCTGCTCAGCGCGCTCGACGAGGCCGGAGCCCCGCAGGCGCACGCCTGGCCGCGGCCGTTCGTGACCGGACCGGTGACGCGTTACGCCGTCGGCCTCGGCCGGGCCGTGGCCGACCCGGCGCTGACCGCCGCCGTCGAGCGGTGGGCCGCCGACCTGCCCGGGGTGGACGTCACCGTGGCCGACAACGGCTCGGTGCCGACCCTGCGCTGATCCGGGCACGTCAACCGGACACGACCGCCACCGGACAGGCCGCGTGGTGCAGCAGCGCGTGCCCGGCCGAGCCCAGCACCAGGCTGGCGAAGCCGCCACGGCCGCGCCGGCCGACGACCACCAGCTCGGCCCCGGCCGACTCCTCGATCAGCGCGCGGGCCGCCGCGTCCTTGCGCAGCACCTTGCGCACCGGCACGTCGGGGTAGCGCGACAGCCACGGCGCGAGCGCGTCGTTGAGCACCATCCACGCCTTGACCTCGCTCGCGTCCTGTTCGGGCAGCCCGGCGGTGGCCTCGGACAGCGAGCCGCGCCAGGCGTGCACGACGGTCACCCCGGTCCGGCGCAGCCGCGCCTCCTCGAACGCGACCCGTGCCGCGGCGGCCGAACGGGGCGAGCCGTCGGTGCCGAGCACGACCTGCCCGGGTTCGCCGTCGCCGCGCGGGCGTACCACGGTGACCGGGCAGGGGGCGTGCATCGCGGTCTGCAGGCTCGTCGAACCCAGGAGCAGGTCGTGGAAGCCGCCGTGCCCGCGGCTGCCCACCACCAGCATCGCGGCACCGGTGGCCTCGCGGATCAGCCCGTGCGCGGCGTCGTCGCACACGATCGCCGCCGTGGCCGGCACCTGCCGGTCGGCGATGAGTTCCTTGGCCCGGTTCAGCAGGTCCTCGCCGAAGCAGGTCACCTCGTCGGTGAGGTACCCGTACGCGCCGCGCGGACCGGGGGAGTCGACGACGTAGACGAGTTTGAGCGGAATGTGGCGCAGGCGGGCCTCGTCGGCCGCCCAGCGCAGTGCCAGGTCGGCTGAGGGGGAGCCGTCGACGCCGACGACGATCGGGGCGGCATTCATGGGTCACCTCCGGCGGTTTCGGAACCTGTGGCCGATCCGCAGCGGCTGCGCCATCTCCATCCTATTGCGTCCTCGCAGCTCATCGCCGGGTGCGTGCGGCGCGGGTCGGACCCGCGCCGCACGGGGCTCAGAGTTCGGAAACCCAGTACGGGCTGACCTCGATCCACCCGTTGGCGGCCGCGCCGTTGAGCCGGCCGCTGCTCGCCGTGGACAGGGTGTACCAGGAGTCGACGTAGTCGGGGTCGTCGGTCCACCAGGAGGACGGGATGGCCGACAGGATCGCGTCCACCAGCGGGATGTACGCCCCGGCGTCGGCGATCGTCAGCAGCACCGCGGCGATCGCCTGGGCGAGCTGCTGGTAGTTGGTGTCGCCGTCGTCCTCCATCATGACCACGTCGGCGAGGTTGTACTTGTAGGCGGAGAAGTGGACCAGCAACTGGTTCGGGTAGTAGGTGGTGCCGTCGTTGTCCAGGTACGGCTGCTGCACGATGTCGACCTTGGGCGTGCCGTCGAGGCCGAACCCGCCGACGATGCTGTAGATCTCGGCCGCGCCCTTGATCCAGGGCTCCTGGTCGTTGGACAGCCGGACCGCGTTCAGCTTGGTGGCCCAGTAGCCGCCGCTCGCCCGAGCCGCGGGTGCGACCGCGCCGGTGACACCGCGCTGGGCGAGCACCTGGCGCACCACGTCCAGGCCGGCGGGCAGCGCCTTGGCGACGTCGACCTCGACGACGACCACCGGGCGGGCGGGGACGCGGACGGGGTCGAGCAGCACGCGGCTGCCGTCGGGCTCGTAGGAGACGATCACGGCCGTCTCGTCGTCTCCGGGGGCGGCGGCGACCAGGGGGACCGCGCCCGCGGCGAGGGCGGCGGCCATGGAGTCGTCGGCCAGGCGGGCCCGGACGAGCGATCCGGTGGACTCGGGCAGACCCTTGGCGGCGCGTACGGCGTGGTCGGCGGTGCGCACCCGGCTCGGCAGGACGGTGCCGGTCCGCAGGGTGGACAGGTCGACAGAGCCGGCCTTCAGCGCGGAGACCAGAGCGCGGCGCGCGGCCGGGTCGCTCAGGGAGGCGGCGACCTGCTTCGCGAGGGTGTCCAGAGCCGTCGCTACCCCGGCCGGTGCGGCGGTCAGGGGAGCGGTCTGCTGCGGGACCTGGGCGGTGGCGGGTGCCGCGGCGAGCACGGCGGCCAGGGCGATGCAGGCGGGTAGGCCGAGATGGCGCAGGCGCGACAGGCGCATGACGTCTCCTTCGCATCCGAGACCCCGCGCTCGTGGCGTAGGATCTCATGTTTCTCAATGGATGCGGTACATAATGGACTGTCATGCATGCGATGGCAAGGCCTGTCGATCATGTGCACGTGGAGTTCGAGCCGCGTTCACTGGGGCGCGGACCACACGCCACCGTGCCACCACCCGGTTCCGCCGAACCGCGCCGAAGGAAGATGCCTATCGCTCTCCCGGCACCGGGAGGACCCAAGTCAAGATCCCTTGGCTGGTAGCCTAAGTCGATGGCGGGGAGCATCACTTTCGACCTCTTCCACACGCTGCTGCACGGCGCCGACGACGAACGGGACCGAGTAGTGGCGCGCATGGGTGAACTGGTTGGCGTCGAGCCGGCCGCCCTGGTACAGGCCTATCACGACACGTGGCGCGACCGCCTGGTGCGATGGGACGCCGCGCGGACGGTTCGGATCCTGTCGCGGCGGCTGGGCGGCTCTCCGTCACCGGCGCAGGTCGAGCAGGCGGTCGCGTTGCGTTTGGAGCTGGCCGGCCGAGTATTGGCGGCGGTGTCGCCGACGACCCTGAACGTGCTCGACACATTGCGCTCACAGGGCTGGCGCCTCGGCCTGGTCAGCAATGCCACCTCAGAGACGGCGCAGGCATGGCCGGGGTCGGCGCTGGCACGCCGCTTCGACGTCGCGGTGTTCTCCTGCGACCTCGGTGTGGCCAAACCCGACCGCGAAATCTACCTGGCTGCCACGCAGGGCCTGGGCGCGCCGGCCGAGCAGTGCGTCTACATCGGCGACGGCGCAGATGGCGAACTCGCGGGTGCGGCCGCGCTAGGAATGACGGTGTTTCGTACGACGGAGCACAACGACACTGATCCGTGCTGGCCGGGGCCGATCAATGCCTCGCTGTCCGAGGTCTTTCCCCTGCTTCAGGCGGCCTCGGTCACCTAGGCGGGCCGAGCGGGTAAGCCGCGCATTGAGCGGGTCCGATTCTGAACCGCTTAACGATCAACTTATCTGAGCCTGAACTGTTGTTCCGTCCCAGCGAACATGCCCTTTTCCCGGCCGTTCCTATCCGAAGGCTGTTCACGCTCCACAACATATGCCCGACGATCACGACCCACGTCCAGTGACTGCGGAGCTGCCGATGCGAATCTCCTTGACCACGCCGCGACTCCAACTGAGCCCCTTCAGCCTCGCCGATACCGAGGAGCTGCACGGACTGTTCTCCGACCCACTGACGCACACCATCGGATCGGGACCATTCACTTCGATATCCCAGACGCAGCAGTGGATCCTCAACCGCGTCACGGCCATGCAGGAACACGGGTTGTGCATGTACGCATTGCGTGAGCGAGAGACCAACGCGCTGATCGGCAACTGCGGCATGCTGAAGGGACGAACGACCTACACGGAGCCCGAGATCGGCTACCTAATCGGCAAGACTCACCAGGGCCACGGGTACGCGTTTGAGGCAGCGACAGCTGTCATCGACGAATGTCGAGCGGCCGGCATCAGACGGGCGTGGGCCAGCATCCGCCCGCACAACGCGCCATCTCGCCGCATCGCTGAGCGGCTCGGGATGCGCGCCGAGCGAATCGACCACGACGACCGCGGACCTCTCATCTTCTACGTCATCGACCTCGGCCGGGAGACTGAACTGGCCTAAACCTCCTACGGCAGCAAGGCGTGGCCGACAGGTGCTGCACACGCACGTTCCCTGACCGGGCATTCGCCCGGCGCTGCCCCACAGACCGCGCCGACATGAACCGCGCGATCAGGCCGTGCCTTCGACAAGGACACCGCATCGGTAGACCCGCGTCCGCACAACGCGCGAACGCGGGTCTACCCCGTATGGCGATGTGAAGGTGCCGTTCCTTCGATCAGCCCTTCACGCAGACGACCTGCTTGAGGCGTGCCACCACGGTGACCAGGTCGGACTGCTGGGCCATGACCTCGTCGATGTCCTTGTAGGCGGCCGGGATCTCGTCGACCACGCCGTTGTCCTTGCGGCACTCGACACCCTTGGTCTGCTCGGCCAGGTCCCGGGTGTTGAAGCGGCGGCGCGCCTCGTTGCGGCTCATCTTGCGCCCCGCGCCGTGCGACGCCGACTGCAGCGCCGCGGCCGAACCCAGGCCCTGCACGATGAACGACGAAGCGCCCATCGAACCGGGGATGATGCCGAAGTCGCCCGCCCCGGCGCGGATCGCGCCCTTGCGGGTGACCAGCAGCTCCTGCCCGTCGTGGAACTCCTCAGCGACATAGTTGTGGTGGCAGGAGATCTCCGGCTCGAACGCGACCTTCTTGAACTGCTTGCGCACCACGTCGCGCAGCAGCGCCATCATCACCGCCCGGTTGCGCCGGGCGTAGTCCTGCGCCCAGAACAGGTCCCGCCGGTAGGCCTCCATCGTCGGCTCGCCGGTGACGAACACCGCCAGGTCGGGGTCGGGCAGGTCGGCGTTGTGCGGCAGGTCCTTGGCCTTGGCGATGTGGTACTGCGCCAGCTCGTTGCCCACGCCGCGCGAGCCCGAGTGCAGCATCAGCCAGACCCGGTCCTCGCCGTCGAGGCACACCTCGATGAAGTGGTTGCCGCCGCCGAGGGTGCCCAGTTGCTGCATCGCCCGGCCCTTGCGCCGCAGCACGTGCGGGGCCGACAGGTCGTCGAAGTCGGTCCAGAACCGGTGCCAGCCGCGCAGGCCGGTGTTGAGGTGGTCCACGTCGACCGAGTGCTGGTGCAGGCCCATGCCGACCGGCACGGCCTTCTCGATCGCCGACCGCAGCTTGCCCAGGTCGTCGGGCAGGTCACGGCCGCGCAGCGACGTCAGCTGGGCGGTCATGCCGCAGCCGATGTCCACGCCGACGGCGGCCGGGGCCACCGCGCCGCGCATGGCGATGACCGAGCCGACCGTCGCGCCGATCCCGACGTGCACGTCGGGCATGACCGCGACGGCGTGCGTCCACGGCAGGGCCGCGACGTTGCGGAGCTGGTCCATGGCGCGCTCGTCCACGGTCGCGGGATCGGCCCACAGCCGCAGCGGCGCAGCGGTGTCACTGATGGTCTGGAATGGCATGTTCGGTCTTCCCCCGTCGTCGGTGCCGACTGAGGAGTGTGCCGAGCGTCGTGCCGTCTGGCCACTCAATATCAGTGTCGCGCGGGTCGGCCGGTGCCCGCTACCGGCACGACAAGCAGGCCGTACGGGCAGCCGGAGCCGTCATTCATCGTCGTCATCGAGATCGGGGAGATCCAGGTCGGGCTCGGCCCAGTCCTCGTCGTCATCGTCGTCGCCGCCCTGCGGCGCCGGCTCGGCCCGTCCTCTGCGCAGCAGGGTGATCGCGAGCCAGACGCCCGGAGCGAGCCACACCACCGCGTAGAAGGTCGCGTCGACCAGCCGGCTCTGGTAGGCGCCGGCCGGGCCGTAGCCGTAGACGACGAACGCGGCGCCGGTGTCACGGGCCGGCACGTCGGTGCCCGGCCGCATGTCGGCCGGCGGGTTGTCCAGGCGTACGCCCTCGCGGAATTGCTCGTCGGAGCTGAACGTCCCCGTCCAGGTCTGCTTCTTGCCGTCCACCTTCACCTGCGTGGCGACGAACGTGCCCGCAATCCCGCCGTCGCCTTGCTCGGCGCGCCGCGAAGCCATCAGTTCATCGGCGACGCCCGACCCCATCACCGAGCACACCAGCGCTGCGGGCAGCAACAACAGCAGTGCCCAGAGCGTGCCCCAGCGGCGTAGGGCACGCCACGCCGCGGCGGTCATCGCCAGGTAGACGAAGGCCAGCACGAACGGCAGGCACGCCGCGAAAAGCTCAGGTCCGCTCACGGCCTCGCAGGCTACCGGTGCGGATCAACCCTCGGGCTCGCCGTAGGCGGCGGGGCGGCCGGTACGCAGACAGGCGGCCAGCCAGCGGGCCCAGCGGTGCACGGCGCGTTGCGACTCGATGCCCATCAGCAGCACGGCGTAGTTGCCGAACCGGGGATGGGCCGGATCGTCCTGGCCCGCGGCGCGCATACGTTCGGCGTCCTGCTCGTACTCGGCGAGCAGGCGGGTGGAGCGCTCGGCGAGGTCGGTGTAGAGGGCGGCCATGGCGGCGGGGTCGGCGCTGGTGGCGGCGTACGCCTTCAGGGTTGTCTCGCTGCGCGGCTGGGCCGTCGGCGGGATGACGAGCCAGGCGCGCAGCGCGGCCAGCCCGGACGGGGTGATGGCGTAGGTCTTCTTGGCCCGGGGGCCCGGTCCGGCCTGCTCGACGGATGCGACCCAGCCTGCCGCGGACAGGCGGGCCAGTTCGGGGTAGATCTGGCTGTGCCGGGCGGTCCAGAAGTGCCCGATCGGGGCTTTGACCTGCTGCGTCAGCTGGTAGCCGGTGGCCGGGCCGCGGGTGAGCAGGGACAGCAGCGCATAGCCCAGCGTCGAGCCGGCCATCGATGCCGAATCGTCACCGTCTGCGCCCGCCATGCGGTCTCACTATGTAACTTCTGACATGTCAACTCTGACATAGGGGGTACTCGTGAAACGCGTCTTCGCCCTGCTCGGCATCGCCACCGTACTCACTGCCTGCAGCTCTCCCGCGCCGACGCCACCGGCGGCGAGCCCGAGCCCGGTCATCAGCCTGCCGCCGGACCAGCCCGGCCCCGGCGATCACTCGCTCGCGATCGTGCACGGCGGCGTGAAGCGCGACTACACCCTGCACGCGCCACCCGGCTACCGGCCGGGCACGCCGTCACCGCTGGTACTGGTGCTGCACGGCCAGCCCGGCAACAGCGCGGGCGCGGCCGGGCAGAGCGGCATGAACCCGCTCGCGGACAAGGGCGGCTTCCTGGTCGCCTACCCGCAGGGCCAGGGCGGCCGGTGGGACTCCGGCACCGCGGGCGATCCGGCCAGCGGTGACGTCGGATTCGTCGCCGCCCTCGTGGACCATCTCGCGTCCACCTGGGGCGCGGACCGCAAGCGCACCTACGTCGCGGGGTTCTCCGCCGGGGCGGCGTTCAGCTACCGGCTGGCTCGGGAACTGCCGGGGCGCTTCGCCGCGATCGCGCCGGTCAGCGGCCGGATGGACACCGTCGCCGCCTGGACCACGCCGCTCGGCACCGCCAACCCGGTGTCGGTGGTGACGTTCCAAGGTGGACAGGACATGCTCTCACCCGCCTGGAGCAGCACCAACCAGTCCTGGCGGGAAGCGGCGGGCTGCGCCGCGCCGGTCGTCACCCCGATCGCCAACGCTCGCGGGCGCGCCGAGCGCCGTGTGTCCACCTGCGCCAACGGCGGCGAGCACGTGGTGTACGCGCTGCCGACCATGGCCCACGAATGGCCGAACGCCCGCGAGCACCCCGTGGACGCCAGCACCCTGATCGCCGACTACTTCGTCAAGCACAGCCTGCCCTGACATGCCACGCGAGCCGGCGGCCCGCTGGTCAGTCCAGCGGTTCGCCGTCCTCGAAGAAGGGGCCGTTCACGGTTTCCTCGACGAGTTCTTCCAGGGCGGCCAGTATGGGCCCGGTTTCGGAGAGGATGGCCTCGACCGAGCGCGGCTCGCCGTGGGCGAGCGCGATGAGCTCGGGGATCGGCTCCGGCGTACGGTCCAGGTCGTCGACCGCCTCCAGGGGGCCGACCCCGTTGGCCAGCAGCCACAGGTAGTCGTGGAGGTCCCTGGCGATCACGGCCAGCTCGCCTTCGGAGCCGAGGAACACCACCGGCTGGGTCTCGATCGCCGCCTCCGGGTCGCGCAGCCAGATGCCCGCCTGACCGCCCGAGCCGTCCTGGCCGAAGAAACGGAAAGGCGGCACGCCGGCGTCCTCGTTGCCGGTCCAGGCCGTCCACCAGTCCGCGACCTCCTCCGACGATGCGAACTCGTCGAGCGCCTGAAAGTCATGGCCCTCATGGTCATTGGCGAAGGGCGCCTTGAGCGCAGCGGCCAGCAGTGCCGGCATCTCCCGTGGGAACACAGCGGGCAGCTTAAGGCTTGCTCCGCTGGATCGCAGGACGCCCGTCGGCTGTACCGCGTCGGGATCGTGCGCGACTGCCCGCATCCCGGTGATCACGAGCCGGGCCGGAGACGGCATGATGGCCGCCGTGACCGAGGAAGATCCCATCGCTGACCTGATCGTGGAGACGTGGGGTGGCTGCACGCTGCCCGTCGGGCCGTTGGGCGGCCGCGGCGGAACCGCATTCCTCTACAACGAACTCGTGGAGTCGACCCCGGACGAGGACCGGGTCCGCGAATGGCTGCTGACCGCGGACGTGCTGACGCGCAGCGAGGTCGGCGAGGTCCGGCTGCGGCCCGAACTGATCCAGCCCGCCGGGGCCGCCGCCGACCACCTGGCCGTGCTCGAGTTCGAGCAGGGCTGGTCACGGGCCGCGAAGGTGGCGTTGATGCGCTCGACGCTCCTTCATGAGCACGCCGAGCGCAAGGGCTGGAGTTGGTCCACGCAGCAGGTGACCGACGGTGTCGCCGCCCGCTCCGAGCACCTGCGGGGCCTGGGCGGCGAGCCACACACGGCGTACGCCCTGGGTCACGTCACCACGGAGCCGGGGACACCGGGGGAGCCGCGGCCGCTGGCCATCGCGACGTCGGGTGTCACCCGTGACCCGGACCGGGTCGTACGCTGGGCGGGTGCGCTGCCGGACGGGTTCACCGGCGCACCGGTATTCATCGCGCAGCACCGTGCCGGGCGCGAGTTCGCGATGCTGTGCATCGGCCTGATCGCCGACGGCGACCGCAACCCGACCGTCGTCACCTTCGACACGATCCGCAAACTGATCGACCGGCAAGGCGCCGACCCGACCCCGGGACTGCGCGACCGCCTCGCAGGGCTGCTGCGCCGCAGGGCAGCGTGACTCCCGTCGCGGCCTCGGTCCTGTCTCGCGGAGCATGAACCTGGTTCTTGCGGCGTGTACGGCCCGTGGAGATCTGCGCAGCGCAGAGCGGGCTGTGCCGGAACCTCCGCTGCCGGCGAAGCCCGCTCGTGGTGGCCGGTGGCGTGACCGTCGTGGTCGGATCCCGTCCGAACGGTCGGGTCCGGCCACGGGGTGGCGGCAGTGGCCGGCATGGGCTATCTTTCGTGCCATGCCGCACCGCTAGGTTTCCCGCCTCTACGTGGTCACCCGGTCCGACCTTCCCGTCGGCACCCAGGCCTGCCAGGCGACCCATGCCGCGCTCGACTTCGCGCTGGCCCATCCTGACGTCGTCGCAGGCTGGCACCATTCGTCCAACGTGCTCGTGCTGCTCGCCGTGCCCGACGAACCTTCGCTGCACCGACTGGCCGACCGTGTCGCCACCGACGGCCTGCGTGCCGTCGCCTTCCGCGAACCCGATCTCGACGGCGGCCTGACCGCCGTCGCGCTGGAGCCGGCCGCCTGGCGGCACGTCTCCCGCCTCCCTCTCGCTCTACGCACGCGAGAGGAGGTGAATGGAGATGACTGAAACCACGGGTAAGGACCTCTACGCCCGCTACGCCGAGGCGGCCGAGGAGCGCGACGCGCTGCGCTCGCAGCTCGAACGGCAGGGCCTGCCGCAGGTCACGCGGTGGCTGCAGCGCAAGGTGTGGCGGCAGGCACGTGCTCTGGACGTGCTCAACCGTCGCGTCGCGACGCAGCGGTTCGTGCTGCGCACGCTGGACGGGCTCGGCCGATCGCTGACGGCTGAAGAGTTGCGGGCCGCCAGGGCGACGATCGCGGACGAGCAGTTGCGGAACCGGATCGAAGACCCGGTCGCCTGAACGGAGATCATTTCGGTACGCTGACGGATTCGACGGGGGTCAGCGTCCCGTGCGGTCCACGGGGACGGGCGCACGCCCGCCCCCGTGCGCACACGCTCCAGTAGCTCAACGGCAGAGCGGCCGCCTCTAAAGCGGACGGTAGCGGGTTCGACTCCCGCCTGGAGCACCGGAGCAGACGACAGCCTTGTCAGCGGTCCTGGCCCTCGACGATCTCCGCCCGGCGTACGTGGCTGAGCTTCGGGGTGACCTCCAGCCGCAGCCACTGGTCCTTGCGCAACTGGTGGTAGAGCGGAGCGCCGATCTCGTAGCGCACGGCGACATCGGCGCCGTCGTCGACCGCCACCCGGTAGGTCGTGTTCTCCTCGGCTTTGTCCGACTCCAGCCAGATCACCGGTCCGGCGACGACCCGGGCCGGGCGGACGACGTCGTACAGGCCGCGGCAGCCGGTCAGGGCGAGTCCGGCGACGGCGAGGATCCACAGCACCCAGCCTGCCGCGAGCAGCAGCACCTGCCAGAGGTCGGCCGCCTCGCCGATGTCGAGGTCGGTTGAGAACATGCCCAGCAGGTACAGCCAGATCCCGAAGAACACGGCGGACGGGATCAGCGACAGCAGGGCCGCCCACGGCGACCAGCCGAACGTGAGACCACGCCCGTCGACGACCGCGACCCGCCGCCACGTGCCGCCGCGCCGCGACCACGCGAACGCCTGCTTGCCGTAGGCGAAAGGCGACGCGCCCAGCCAGGGCGGGCGCGTCCCGGCGGCCACGGCGTACGGGAGCCGCGGGTCCCCGGGTCCGATACCGGGTTCGGTGCGCAGCCGCGCGTACCGGGCCGCGAGCTCGGTTCCCCGGCCGTGCGGGACCAGCCGCTTCAGCGTCCGCAGTGCCAGCGAGACCAGGCTCGCGGCGAGCACCACGCCGATGGCGAGCTGGGGGCGGCCCGCCTGCCACACCGCGGCGACCGCGCCGACCCACAGGACCGTGAACACGATCCAGAGCACGGCCCGCACGCCCAGCGGAGCCCGTGGGCGGGCCAGCCCGCGCGCGGTCGCGGCTTCGGCGAGCAGGTCGGTGAACCGCTGGTGCCACTGCTGGTGCTGCTCGGGGGAGCCGAGGTCGATCGCGCCGAGCGGGATCGGCCCGGCGCCGCCGGGAACCCGGGCGACGACCGCGTCGAAGACGTGGTGCTCGAACGGGGCCAGCCCGGTGGGACCGGGCTGTGGTGCCTGGACCGTCCCGGCCGTCGCGTCCACCACCAGGACGCCCCGGGCGACGAGGTCGAGCATCGTCGCGTACGCTCCGGCGTCCGCGACCCGGCGCGACGGCTGTACCAGCAGGGCGGCCATGGCCGGGCGTTCAGCGGTCAGGTCCGTAGGGGAGTGGGCCATGCGGCGAAGGTAGCCAGCGCCGTCCACACGAGAGTGGACGGCAGGCGGACGCCTGGTGTCCAAAGGCTGGCGGCAGTCGACCTTGGGCCGTCTCCCGTCGCCGCGACGTCGAGACGAGCCGCGCGGCGACGCGGCGCGGCACGTCTCGGCGGGTGCGCGGGACTACTTGACCTCGCGCCGGTGCACCCGGATCAGGCCCAGCACCAGCGGGACCACGATCCAGACCGCGACCGAGGTACCCAGCCGGGCCCAGTCCCGGCCGGTCATCACCGGCTCCAGGAGCAGGCCCGAGGTGACCGACAGGTCCAGCCACTCGGCGGGCCGGTGCAACGGGACCACCATCTCACCGAGGATGCTCCACGCGATCGGCAGCACGAAGTACAGCACGATCGCCAGGGCCGAGTTGAGCAGCAGCATGCCGAACGCGACGCCGAGCAGCACGTTGACGACCAGGTACAGGCCCGCTTTGCCGAGTGCGGCGGCGGACAGGTGCCACGGGTCGGGGCCGCCCGCGAACGGCAGCGCCGCGGCGGTCGCGGCCAGGCATGCCGCGTACGCGAGCACGGCCAGCGCGAGTGCCGCGAGCACCTTCGCGGCGGCGACCCGCATCCGCCGCGGCACCAGCGCGTATGTGGTGAGCGTGGTGCGCTGGGACCATTCGCTGGTGACCGACAGCACGCCGAGCACCGGCAGCAGCACGGCCGCGGGCAGCACGGTCGGGCCGAGCAGGCCGCCGAAGTCGAACTCGGGGGCGCCGGGGGTCAGCGACAGCACGGTGACGACGGCGGCGGCGAGCAGGCCGACGACGGCCGGCAGCCACGCGCCGGACCGGGTGTCGGCCATCTTGCGCAGTTCGACGGCGGTCAGCCGCCACAGCGGCACGGGGGAGTGGGACGGGGCGGCGACGGCGGGGGTGTCGCGGGCGGCGGCGAGGACGGTCATCGGGCGGTCCCTTCGGAGGTCGTGGTGCCGTTGGTGAGGCTGAGGAACATCTCCTCCAGGCCCCGGGCGCGGCCGGGCTGCAGTTCCAGCAGCACCACGCCCGCGATCGCGGCGGCCCGGCCCACGGCTTCGGCGGTGGCGTCGACGAGCAGCGCGCCGCCGTCGGCGGGGGAGCCGGTCAGCCCGGCCGCCGTGAGGGCGCTGTGCAGCGCGGCGGGGTCCAGGGCGCGTACCCGCATTCCGGTGCCGGACAGCAGTTCGTCCTTGGCGCCCTGGGCGACTACCCGCCCGTTGCCGATCATGACGAGCCGGTCGGCGACCGCTTCGACCTCGCGCAGCAGGTGCGAGGAGAGCAGCACGGTGCCGCCGCGGTCGGCGAAGTCGCGCAGCAGGCCGCGCATCCAGTAGATGCCCTCGGGGTCCAGGCCGTTGGCGGGCTCGTCGAGGATCAGCGCCCGCGGCTCGCCGAGCAGGGCCTGGGCCAGGCCGAGGCGCTGGCGCATGCCGAGGGAGTAGTCGCCGACGCGTTTGCGGGCCGCAGCGGCGGGAAGGTCGACCCGCGCCAGCAGTTCGGCGACCCGGCTGGTGGGCACCCGCAGCAGGTGCGCGGCCAGGGCGAGCGTCTCGCGGCCGGTGCGGCCGGGGTGCTGGGCGGAGGCGTCGAGCAGGATGCCGACTTCGCGGCCGGGGTTCGGCAGCTGCCGGTAGGGGCGGCCGGCGACGGTGGCGTGGCCGCCGGTCGGCGGGGTGAGCCCGCAGATCATCCGCATGGTGGTGGACTTGCCGGCCCCGTTCGGGCCGAGGAAGCCGGTGACGGTGCCGGGCGTGCAGTGGAACGACACGTCGTCGACGGCCGTCTGCGCGCCGTAGCGCTTGGTGAGATGCGCGACTTCGATCATGCGTACCAGCGTCGCGGGCACGGCCCCCGCCGCGCAGCGGCCACAGGGCGACGTTCGCCGACCAAGGTCAGCGGCAGGCGTAGACCAAAGTCGGTACCCGCCCGATCAGGCCGCCCGTACCCTGGGAGCCATCATGACGAGCACCGCCGCCCCCGCCCACCAGCCGCGACTGCTGCGCCAGCTGCTGCCCGGCGACCTGCAGCCGGACGGGGCGTGGCGGCGCACCGCCCGGGACTGGGCGGTCGACGTTGCCCTGTTCTTCGCCGCGGTGGTCATCGGGCTGAGCGTGTACGACCTGGAAGCCGCCGGGCGGCCGGTGCCGGAGCTGGTCCAGCTCGCCGACCTCGTCGCCGGGGTGGTGCTGTGCGTGGCGCTGTTCTGGCGGCGGCGCTTCCCGCTGGCGCTGGCCGTGGCGACGGCGGTCGCGGGGGCGTTCTCGCCGCTGTCCGGTGGGGCGGCGATCATCGCGCTGCTCACGCTCGGCGCACGGGGCAGGCTGGGCGCGGTGCTGGCGGTCGGCGCTGGCCACGCGCTGCTGTCGCTGCAGTATCTGCGCCTGTACCCCGACCCGGAAATGTCCTACTGGCCGTCGGTGGCCTGGACCTGGCTGGTCCTCGCCGTGATCACCGGCTGGGCGCTGGCGGTCGGCGCACGCCGGCAACTGGTGCACACGCTGCGGGAGCGGGCGGTGCGCGCCGAGGCCGAGCAGGAGCTGCGCGTCGCGCAGGCCCGCCAGCTGGAGCGCACCCGCATCGCCCGGGAGATGCACGATGTGCTCGCGCACCGGATCTCGCTGCTCAGCCTGCACGCGGGCGCGCTGGAGTTCCGGCCGGACGCGCCCGCCGAGGAGGTCGCCCGCGCGGCGGGGGTGATCCGGGACAGCGCCCACCAGGCCCTGCAGGATCTGCGTGCGGTCATCGGGGTGCTCCGCGCGCCCGGCGAGCCCGACGGCGAGCCCGAACGCCCCCAGCCCACCCTGTCGGACCTGCCGGAGCTGGTCGCCGAGTCGGAGTCGGCCGGGATGCGGGTGCAGCTGACCCAGCGGCTGCCGGACCCGGTGGAGCTGCCCGCGCACGTGGCGCGCACCGCGTACCGGGTGGTCCAGGAGGGGCTGACCAACGCCCGCAAGCACGCGCCCGGTGCCGCGGTGCAGGTCGCCGTCGAGGGCGGGCCGGAGCAGGGCGTCACGGTCGAGGTGCTCAGCCGCGCGCCGGTCGGGGTGCTGCCGGAGCGGGGGATCCCGGGGACCGGCACGGGTCTGGTCGGGCTCGCCGAGCGGGTGTCGCTGGCCGGTGGGCGGATCGAGCACGGGCGCACCCCGGCGGGCGATTTCCGGTTGTGGACGTGGCAGCCGTGGCCGGCGTGATCCGGCTGCTGATCGTCGACGACGATCCGCTGGTGCGCGCGGGCCTGTCGATGATGCTGGCCGGGCTGGACGACCTGCGGGTCGTCGGGGAGGCCGCGGACGGCACCGAGGTGTCCGCGGCGGTGGCCGCGTATTCGCCCGACATCGTGCTGATGGACATCCGCATGCCGCGCCTGGACGGTCTGGCCGCGACCGAGCTGCTGCGGCGTCGGCCGGGTGCGCCGGAAGTGGTCGTGCTGACCACGTTCGACGCCGACGAGCAGGTGCTGCGGGCGTTGCGGGCCGGGGCCAGCGGCTTTCTGCTCAAGGACACCCCGCCCGCAGAGCTGGTACGCGCCCTGCGCCGGGTCGCCGCCGGTGAGCCGATGCTGTCGCCGTCGGTGACCCGCCGGCTGATCGACCAGGTGACCGCGGGTCCCGGAGCCGCCCGCGCGGCGCACGCGCAGCAGCTGCTGAGCCGGTTGACCGAGCGGGAGCGGGAGGTCGCGGTCGCGATCGGGCAGGGCCTGTCGAACGCGGAGATCGGCGTACGCCTGCACATGAGTGTCGCCACGGTCAAGGCGTACGTGTCGCGCCTGCTGGCGAAGCTGGAGCTGAACAACCGGGTGCAGGTCGCGCTGCTGGCCCACGACACGGGGCCGGAGCGGTGACCCGGATCAGAGCCGGATCTTGACGGTGATGCTGGTGCCGGGGTCCTGGACCGCGATCGTCATCTCGTCGGTGAACTGGCGGACCACCCACAGCCCGCGTCCGCCCTCGGTGCTCAGCGGCACCTGGCTCATGCCCGCGCCGGCCGTGTCGGCGATGCCCGGACCGTCGTCGCTGACCTGGCAGACGATCGAGCCGTCGTGGCGCCACAGGCGCAACCGGCCCTTGCCGCCGCCGTGCCGGATGGCGTTGGTGGCCAGTTCCGTGGCCACCACCAGCAGCCTGCCCAGCCCCGGTTCGGCCAGCCCGAGTTCGCCGGCGTGCGCGGCGACGGCCGCGCGCAGCGTGTACAGGTCGTCGGCGACGAAGACGGTGTCCAGCCCGGTCGGCTCCGCCACCGCGGGCGAAGGGTCCTGGAACTGGTCGGCGCCCGTCATGACTGCCTCTGCAGCGCGAGCTGCGGAACGTGTTCGGCCGCGACGGCGTCGAGCACCACGGCCACCGCGGACGGGCAGGAAACGATCATGCGCCGTCCGGCTGGCAGGGCCGCGGCGGCCTTGACGATGGCGGTGGCCGCCGTGACGTCGATGAACCGCAGCCTGCTCAGGTTGAGGTGGATGTTGTCGTCCAGCCGCAGCGCCTCGGTGAGCGCCTGCTGCAGGGGCTGCAGGTGGGTGTAGTCCATCTCGCCGGCGATGCGCACGCCGGGCGGGCGGTGCTGGCGGCAGATCCGCAGCAGCGGCGTGTCGTGGTAGGCCAGCGCCGCGACCGTCTTGTGGTGGGCGTCGGTGGCGAAGGCCAGCGTCACCGAGTCGAAGGTCTCGCGGTCGTACTGGCAGATCGCGGTGAGCCGCCCGTCGGTGAACAGGCTCGCCGCCTGCTGCTCGAAGGCGACCAGCTGGTCGATGGCGATCGGGCTGCCCGCCCAGCACATGTCGGCGCTGACCCGCAGGCCCGGGATGCCGCGCCGGGCTGCCTGGTGGCGCTCCTGCGCGATCAGGGCGACCATCCGCTCGGCGGTCGCCCCGCCGTCCACGGCCGGGGCGTCCTGGCTGGCGTACAGGGTGAGCTGGCCGCGGCCGATGGCCGCCGCGGCGGCGACCTCGCGCATGGCCAGCTCCTGGGCCAGCTCGTCCGGGGTCAGGGCGTCGGTGAAGCAGATCACCCGCTGTCCGCGGTGCAGGCCGTCCGCGACGAACTCGGCGACGAGGTCCAGCCGCTCATCCGGGTCGGTGAACGTCAGACACGCGTGATCACCCGGGTTGATCTCGTCAACGGTTACCGCATCCGCCATGGGGATCCTTTCCTCGGCGCGGCTGGCAAGCCGCCAGTACCCAGCGGCAACCGCGCCTAACCAGGGCGGCGTGCCCGTTCTGTCACAGACGCCACATCTTCCGCAACATGATCGGCCATTCCCGCTGTGTACGCCAGCCGAGCAGGTTACGGCAGGTGCCCGTGGAGGCTGCCCGCGGCCGCCGGACGACCTGTCGCGGCGGCCCGGCGCGCCGCGGACGATCGTGGGCAATCGCTCTCCCATGATCGACGAAAGCGGGCCGTGCCAACTCGTCGGCCGGAATGCTGTACCCGGCAACAAAAGCGCTGCCAGGGCACCTTCTGAGCGGATCTCCATGACACATCGTGGAAACACGCCCTTGACAGTCATTGAACAAACGACAACTCTCTGTTTCAGAGAGCGCTCTCTACCGTCCACCGACCGTCCTGATCGCACAGGCCGGCCGGACCCGTCCTCCAGGCCCCTAGCAGGGAGAAGAGATGCAATCCGTCCCCCGTCTGGCCGTATCCCGCGGCAGACCCCTGTACGCCCTCGTGCTCGCAACCGTGGGCGTACTCCTCATGGCCTACCTGGTCGTGATCGGCAGCAGCACGGCGAACGCCGCGGTGACCCTGCTCTCGCAGGGCAAGCCCGTCACGGCGTCGTCGGTGGAGAACGCGGGCACGCCCGCGACGGCCGCGGTCGACGGCAACAACGGCACCCGCTGGTCCAGCGCGGCCAGCGACCCGCAGTGGATCCAGGTTGACCTCGGTGACACCGCCACCCTCAGCCAGGTCATCCTGCGCTGGGAGGCGGCGTACGCCACCGCGTTCCAGATCCAGTCCTCGGCCAACGGCACGAGCTGGACCACGATCTACAGCACGACCACCGGCACCGGCGGCGTGCAGACGATCAACGTGACCGGCTCCGGCCGCTACGTGCGGGTCTACGGCACCGCACGCGCCACCGGCTACGGCTACTCGCTGTGGGAGTTCCAGGTCTACGGCGAGATCGGCGGCAGCACCGGCTGCGGCACCGCGAACGTGGCCCAGGGCAAGACCGCCACCGCGTCCTCGGTCGAGAACGCCGGCACGCCGGCCTCCAACGCCGTCGACGGCAGCGGCACCACCCGCTGGTCCAGCGCGTTCGCCGACCCGCAGTGGCTGCAGATCGACCTCGGCGCGACCACCCCGATCTGCCAGATCATCCTGACCTGGGAGGGCGCCTACGCCACGGCGTACCAGATCCAGGTGTCCAACAACGCGACCAGCTGGACCACGGTCTGGAGCACCACCACCGGCACCGGCGGCACGGCCACCATCAGCGCGTCGGCCTCGGCGCGTTACGTGCGCGTCTACATGACCGCCCGCGCCACCGGCTGGGGCTACTCGCTGTGGGAGGTCGCCGTGCGCTCCGGCACCCCGACGTCGCCCAGCCCCAGCGCGTCGCCGTCGCCCAGCCCCAGCGGCGACCCTATCCAGGGCGGCGGCTCGCTCGGCCCGAACGTGAAGGTCTTCGACCCGTCCATGTCCGGGGCGACGATCCAGTCGCAGGTCGACGCCGTCTTCAACGAGATGGAGTCGAACCAGTTCGGCCTGCAGCGCTACGCGCTGGCGTTCAAGCCGGGCACCTACAGCGGATTCAACGCCCAGATCGGCTTCTACACCTCGATCATGGGTCTCGGCCAGAACCCCGGTGACGTGCGCATCAACGGCGACGTGACCGTGGACGCGGGCTGGTTCCAGGGCAACGCCACGCAGAACTTCTGGCGCTCGGCGGAGAACCTGTCCATCTACCCGTCGGCCGGGTTCACCCGGTGGGCCGTCTCGCAGGCCGCGCCGTTCCGGCGGATGGACATCCACGGCGACCTGAACCTCGCCCCGAACGGCTACGGCTGGGCCTCCGGCGGCTACATCGCCGACAGCCGCGTGTCCGGCGCGGTCGGGCCGTACTCGCAGCAGCAGTGGTACACCCGCGACAGCCAGATCGGCAGCTGGGTCAACGGCGTGTGGAACATGGTGTTCTCGGGCGTCATCGGCGCGCCGCCGACCGGCTTCCCGAACCCCGTCTACACGACGCTGGCCACCACCCCGCAGAGCCGGGAGAAGCCGTACCTGTACCTCGACAGCGGCGGCAACTACCGGGTCTTCGTCCCGTCGCTGCGCACCAACGCCAGCGGCACCACCTGGGCCGGCGGCTCCACCCCGGGCACCTCGCTCCCGCTGACCTCGTTCTACGTGGCCAAGCCGGGCGACACCGCGGCGCGCATCAACCAGGCGCTGGCCCAGGGCCTGCACCTGCTGTTCACGCCGGGCATCTACCACGTCAACGGCACGATCAACGTCAACCGCGCCGACACCGTCGTGCTCGGCCTGGGCTACGCGACGATCATCCCGGACAACGGGGTCATCCCGATGTCGGTCGCCGACGTCGACGGCGTCAAGATCGCCGGTGTGCTGTTCGACGCCGGCGCGACCAACTCGCCGGTGCTGCTGCAGCTCGGCCCGTCGGGCTCGTCGGCCAGCCACGCGGCCAACCCGACGTCGATCTCGGACGTGTTCTTCCGGATCGGCGGCGCGCACGCCGGCAAGGCCACCACCAGCCTGCTGGTCAACAGCAACAACGTCATCATCGACCACATCTGGGCGTGGCGCGGCGACCATGGCGCGGGCATCGGCTGGACCGTCAACACGGCCGACTACGGCGTCATCGTCAACGGCAACAACGTGCTGGCGACAGGCCTGTTCGTCGAGCACTACCAGAAGTACAACGTGGTCTGGAACGGCCAGGGCGGCCGGACCATCTTCTTCCAGAACGAGCTGCCCTACGACCCGCCGAACCAGGCGGCCTACATGAACGGGTCCACCAGAGGCTACGCCGCGTACAAGGTGGCCGACACGGTGACCAGCCATGAGGCGTGGGGTCTGGGCGTCTACTGCTACTTCAACGTGGATCCGACGATCCACGCCGCGAGAGGCATCGAGACGCCGGTCAACGCCAACGTCAAGTTCCACAGTGTGTCCACGGTGTCGCTCGGCGGCAACGGTGTGATCGACAACGTCATCAACACCACCGGCGGACCCGCGCAGGGCACGGCCACCGTGCCGAGCACCGTCACCAACTTCCCGTGACCCGGGTGGTCGACAGCTAGGTGACTGATCGAAGGCCGACCCGGCCGCTGTGCCGGGTCGGCCTTCCGGCGTCCGGGCCGCGGCCGTGACCCACGGCACCCCCCCGGCCGGGGCGGCGCGGGAACAGCACCGATGGACCTGGATGTTCGGCCAGGTCGTGACTACCTTCGGGAGGGGCTGTCCGGACACAGGGAGGTGACGGGTGACGGTCGCGGGGGACATCGGGACGTTGGCACGCCCTGCGCTGGTCGTGGACCCGGACACGCCCTGCGAGTCGCTGGAAGCGACATTCCGCTCGCGCAGCGACCTCATGGCCGTCGTCGTCGCCGACGGCGACCGGCTCGGCCTGATCATGCGCGGACGGTTCGACCAGGCCATGTCGGGGCCTTTCGGCTACGGACGGCTGTTGTGGCGGCAACGCCCGGTTTCGGCCGTCGCGGACTGGAAGCCCCTGCGCCTGGCCGGCGCCACGACCGTCGCCGCCGCCTCGCACCTGCTGCGCACCCGGCCCGCCGAGCACCGCTACGACGACCTGGTCGTCGACCTCGACGCGCACCGGGTCGGCACCGTGTCCGCCGCGCACCTGTTCGACGCGCTCGCCACCCAGTTCGCCGACCGGGCCGTCCGCGACGACCTCACCGGGCTGGCCAACCGCTCGCACTTCCTCGACCTGCTCGCCGCGGCGTGCGCGGACGCCGGCGGCGACGGCGACCGGGTCGCCGTGGCGTTCGTCGACATCGACGGCATGAAGCGCATCAACGACTCGTACGGCCACCAGGCCGGCGACGGCGTGCTGACCCTCGTCGCCCACCAGCTGCGCGACACCATGCGGCCCGGCGAGATCGCCGCCCGGCTCGGCGGCGACGAGTTCGCGGTGCTGGCGCGGGTGCGCCGGGACGTCTCGGCCGAGGAGGCGGCGCTGGAACTCGGCCGGCGCTGCCTGCTGGCGATCGCTGCCCGCGACGGCCGCCACGACCCGGCACTGCACCCGTACGCCAGCATCGGGGTGGCCGTGTCCGGCAACCGCTCCGACCCGCAGACCCTGGCCAGCGAGGCGGACATGGCCATGTACCGGGCCAAGCAGGCCGGGGGCAACCAGGTCGAGCTGGCCATCGGCGTGGAGGCCGGGCTGTCCGGCGACGTCGAACTCGTCGACCGGACCGTCGCGCAGGCCGTCGAGCACGGCGAGCTGCGGTTGTTCTACCAGCCGATCGTACGGGTCAGCGACCGCTCGGTGGCCTCGGTGGAGGCGCTGGTGCGCTGGCAGCACCCCACCTTGGGTCTGCTACCGCCGGGCCGTTTCCTGCCCGGGGCGCGCCGCGCCGGTCACCTGCCCGCACTCGACCGCTGGGTGCTGCGCCGCGCGTGCGCGGACCTGGTCGAGATGGACGCGGAGCTGGGGGAGCGGTCGCCGAGCTGGGTCAACGTGAACCTGTCCACGCCGACCCTGGCGGGCCCGTTCGACGACATGGTCGTGCAGACGCTGGCCGAGACCGGCCTGCCCGCCTCCCGGCTGCGCCTGGAACTGCCCGAGGAGGCGGACCTGCAGACCCTCGCCGACGCCGGTCCGCGCCTGGAGCGGCTGATCGCCCTCGGCGTCTGGCTGACCCTGGACGACATGGGCGCGGGTTCGACGAACCTGCGCTACCTGTCGACCCTGGCCATCCACGGCATCAAGATCGATCGGGCGTTCGTCGCCGGGATGATGCACAACCCGCGCGACCACGCGGTCGTCAAGCTGCTCACCGACCTCGCCCACGGCCTCGGGCTGCGGGTGACCGCCGAGGGTGTCGAGAACGCCGCGCAGCTGTCCGAACTGGCCCGGCTCGGCGTCGTCAACGCCCAGGGCTACCATCTCGCCCACCCGATGCCGCTGGCGTCGCTGATCAAGCTGCTGTCCGGGGAGACCGCCGGACTTCGGCACACGGCGCGCGGGCGCGCCTGAGAGCTGCCCGTTCGGCGGGGTGTGTCGGCGTGCGGCTACATCTTTTTTGATGTGGCCACATCAAAAAAGATGTAGCCCGGCGGACTCGGCCACCTCCGCCGGGGACGGACCGTGATCCTGGGCGTTCAGCGACCGCCACGGCGTGGCCCGGCCGGCGCCGGCCGTCGCGCAGTGCATTCTGTGAGCAGTCCATCGCGCGGGGTAGTCGGCCGGCGGGTGGTTCGGTGGGCGCGAGCGGGGCGTGAGGTGGCCGGTGTTCGGTTGGCGTGAGGTCTACGGGGGCAGGACCCCGCCGCCCGGCCGGGTCGTCGCGCCCGACGAGCGGCTGTCCTGGCCGCGCATGGTCGGCCTCGGCGCGCAGCACGTGGTGGCCATGTTCGGGGCGACGTTCGTCTTCCCGATCGTCATGGGCCTCAATCCGCAACTGGCGATCATGATGAGCGGTGTCGCGACCATCTGCTTCCTGCTCATCGTCAAGGGCATCGTGCCCAGCTACCTGGGCACCTCGGCGTCGTTCGTCAGCGCCGTCGCGGCGATCCGAGCCCAGGGCGGCGACTCCGCGCAGGTCACCGGCGCGATCCTGGTCGCCGGTCTGGTGCTGGCGCTGTGCGGCCTGCTCATCCACCTGCTCGGCTTCCGGGTGCTGCACGCCGTGCTGCCCCCCGTGGTCACCGGCGCGGTGGTCATGCTGATCGGCTTCAACCTCGCCCCGGTCGTGGCGTCGGTGTACTGGCCGCAGGACCAGTGGGTGGCCCTGGTGACCATGGTGTTCGTCATCGTGGTCGCGGTCGCCGCCCGCGGCTTCGTCGGGCGCATCGCCATCTTCCTCGGCCTGATCTTCGGTTACCTGCTGTCCTGGCTGCTCGACCGCGTCGCCGGTCCGATCACCTCGGTGCTGCCCGGCGCGAGTGGCCCGACCACCCACGACCGGGTCGACTGGTCGGGGGTCGCCGCCGCGCCCTGGGTCGGCTTCCCGCCGCACACCACCACCGGCGCCGACGGCAACGAGGTCGCCGGCTGGCACGCCCCCGCGTTCTCGTTCGCGTTCATCCTGCTGGTGCTGCCTGCGGTCGTCGCGCTGATCGCCGAGAACGCCGGGCACGTCAAGGCGGTCGCCGAGATGACCGGCCGCGACCTCAACCCGGTCATGGGCAAGGCCATCGGCGCCGACGGCGTCGCGACGATGCTGGCCAGCTCCGTCGGCGGCTCGCCGACCACCACGTACGCGGAGAACATCGGGGTGATGGCGGCGACGCGGATCTACTCCACGGCCGCGTACTTCATCGCGGCGATCGTGGCGATCCTGTTCGGCTTCTCGCCGAAGTTCGGCGCGATCATCTCGGCCACCCCGGGCGGCGTGCTCGGCGGCATCACCGTCGTCCTGTACGGCATGATCGGCCTGCTCGGCGCGAAGATCTGGAAGGAGAACGGGGTCGACTTCGGCAACCCGATCAACCTCGTCCCGCTGGCCGCGGGCATCATCATCGCGATCGGCGACACCTCGCTCGTGTTCAGCCCGACGTTCCAGCTCAGCGGCATCGCGCTGGGCACCATCGTCACCATCGCCGGATACCACCTCGCCCGCTGGCTGGCCCCCGAACACCTGCGCGAGCAGCAGCGCCTGGAGCGCCCCTGCCCCGGCGTCGGGCTGTCACCGGCCGAGCAGCGCGGCGCCGCCGACGCCTGAGCCGCTGTGCCCGGATGAGCCCGGACCGGGCCGCTTCGCTGCGATGATGAACCGGTGATGATCGACCTGTCCGGGCGCACCGCGCTCGTCTCCGGCTCCACCCAGGGCATCGGCTACGCCATCGCCGAAGCGCTGGCCCGCTGCGGCGCGCACGTCGTCGTCAACGGCCGCGGCGCGTCCACCGACGAGGCGGCGGCCAGACTGCGCGAAGCCGTGCCCGACGCGACCGTGACCGCCGTGGCCGCAGACCTGGCCACCGCCGAGGGGGCGGCGGTCATGCTCGACGCGATGCCGCAGCTCGACATCCTCGTCAACAACCTCGGCATCTTCGAAGCCAAACCGGTGCTGGAGATCGACGACGACGACTGGCGGCGCTTCTTCGAGGTCAACGTGCTCTCGGCGGTACGCCTCATCCGGATGTACCTGCCGGGCATGATGGAACGCGGCTGGGGCCGGGTCCAGTCCATCGCCAGCGACTCCGCCGTCGTCACCCCGATCGAGATGGTCCACTACGGCATGACCAAGACCGCGCTGCTCGCCGTCACCCGTGGCTACGCCAAGGCGGCCGCCGGCACCGGCGTCACCGTCAACTCCGTCATCGCCGGACCCACCCACACCGCTGGCGTGGAGACCTTCGTCGCCGAACTCGTCGGCTCAGACCTGCCCTGGGACCAGGCGCAGCGGCAGTTCATGCGCGAGCACCGCCCCCAATCGCTGCTCCAGCGCCTCATCGAACCCGAAGAGATCGCCAACATGGTCACCTATCTGTGCTCCGACCAGGCCTCCGCCACCACCGGCGGCGCCCTGCGCGTAGACGGCGGCTACGTCGACGCCATCCTCCCCTGACCCCCCTCCGCGCTGATCATGAACCTATGGCACGGCTCGACGGCGTGTCCCCGGCACAACTTCATGATCACTTCCTGGGAGGAGGTGTCGGCGGCGACCGGGCGGGTACCTCAATGACCTCATCCGCGGACAAGGGGAGACATGGGCGAGCTGCAGTGGCTGGGCGCCGTACGCCACGCCGAGAGCATCGGCAACGTCGCCGCCGTGCTCGCCGAAGGCTCCGGGGCGCAGCGACTGGACCTCGCCCCGCGCGACCCCGACGTGCCCCTGTCGGACCTGGGCCGCGAACAGGCCGCCGCCACCCGCGGCTGGCTGGCCGGCCAGCCGAAACCCGACCTGGTGCTCGTCTCGCCCTACCTGCGCACCCGCGACACGGCCAAGGCCATGACCGACGGCCTCGACCTGAGCCTGTCCTGCGACGAGCGGCTGCGCGACCGGGAACTGGGCATCCTCGACCTGCTCACCGCCCGCGGCGTACAGGAACTGCACCCCACCGAGGCCGAGCGCCGCCAGCGCCTCGGCAAGTTCTACTACCGCCCGCCCGGCGGCGAATCCTGGGCCGACGTCGCACTGCGCATCCGGGCGCTGCTGGCCGACCTGCGCCGCGACCACGACGGCCGCCGCGTCCTGCTGGTCACCCACGACGTCGTCGTGCAGATCATCCGCTACCTCGTCGAAGACCTCGACGAGCAGCGCCTGCTCGACCTCAGCCGCGCCGAGGCCATCGTCAACACCTCCGTCAGCGTCTGGGCCCGCGACGGCGACGGCCGCCTCAGCCCGCAGCTGTTCAACGACGTCGCCCACCTGCGCGCCCGCGACACCACCCCGACCCGCGAGGAGGGCCTGCGTGCCGAACCCGTCTGAACCCGCCATCGTCACCGTCCAACTGCTGCGCGACTGGCCGCTGCCCGAGGTCGCCGGAGCCAAGGACAGCCGCGGCACCGCCCTGATCGTCGGCGGCTCCCGGCACACGCCCGGCGCGGTGCTGCTCGCCGGAGTCGCCGCACTGCGCGCCGGAGCGGGCGTGCTCCAGCTCGCCGTCGAGGAGTCCACCGCCACCGCGCTCAGCATCCAGGTGCCCGAAGCGCTCGTACTCGACCTGCCCGAACCCGACGCCGACCGTACCCTGCCCGACCGGCTCGCCGAGCTGGCCGGGCAGGCGTCGGCCGTCGCCGTCGGACCCGGCCTCGGCGACATCGACCACGCCGCAGCCCTGCTGCGCCACGTGCTCGCGGCCACCCGACCGGAGACCACCGTGGTACTGGACGCCTACGCCCTCGGCGCGCTCAGCAAAGACCCGTCGCTCACCGCCGACCGGCCCGGCTCCTACGTGCTCACCCCCAACGTCGACGAAGCCCGGTACCTGCTCGGCGGCGAACTCGGCGAAGACCTCATGGACGCCGCGGTACGCATCGCCGAGCGCTACCGCGCCGTGGTGTCGCTGTTCGGGCGCATCGCCGACCCGGACGGGCGGACCTGGTGGGAGCAGACCGGCGGCAGCGGACTGGGCACCTCCGGCAGCGGCGACGTCCGCGCAGGGGTCGTCACGGGACTGCTGTGCCGCGGCGCGCAACCCGCACAGGCGGCGTGCTGGGCGGCGTACGCCCACGCCGGCAGCGCCCAGCGGCTGGCTCCCCGGTTCGGCCGAATCGGCTTCCTCGCCCGGGAGATTGCCGACGAGATCCCGGCGGTGCTCGCCGCGGTGTGACCGGCGTCGGCCAGTGCCTGAGGAGCGGCGCGTCCAGCGCCGCGGGGTCACCGAGCACTCGCGACTGTCGCATCACGGCTTTGCCGAGCCTGTGGCGCGCGGGGCACCCGTCGTACCCGATTGAATATGATTCCGCTCGGGCAGCAGTCCGAAAGGAAACGAGTGACATGGACGACTTCTTTGCCGTCGGCCCGTTGGCCGGGCAGATCGCCCGGCTCGAACCGCTGAACTATCACCACGTCCCCGGGCTGGTCGCCGCCGCGCAGGCCGGACGGGAACGGTACGCGCTCACCGGCGTGCCCGGCGACGAAGACGAGGCACACCACTACATCAAGCGTGCTGTCGAGGGCCAGGCGGACGGCAGCATCGTGGCTTTCGCCGTCGTCGATCTGCGGGACGACCGAGTGGTGGGCTCCACCCGATTCTGCAACTTCGAACACTGGCGCTGGCAGGAGGGGTATCGCCGCCGACCTGCCGGAATGCCGGACGCGTGCGAGCTAGGCGGGTCCTGGCTCGCGCTGCACGCACAGCGTACCGGCATCAATCGTGCGGCCAAGCTGCTGATGCTCGAGGTCGCCTTCGACAGGTGGCGGCTGCACCGCGTCCGCCTGCGCACCGATGCGCGCAACGAGCGGTCACGCAAGGCCATCGTCGGCATAGGCGCGAAGCTGGACGGCGTCCTGCGGGCCGACAGCGCCGGGTACGACGGGGCCGTCCGCGACAGTGCGGCCTACTCGATCACCGAGCAGGACTGGCCCGAGGTACGGAAGAACCTCGAATCGTCGCTGGCTCGTTGAGCCGGGCACTACGCGGCGGCTGACCGACCGATCGGCAACCGAAGCCTCCGGCATCCATCTAGCCCGGTTGCAGCCGCAGGAGTTGCCGCGACGACTCGAAGCCCAACCGTTCGTACATCGGCACCGCCCTGCGGCCGGAATGGACAGTCACCCGGATGGCGCCGACGTTCGCCGCATACTCGGACGCAGCCTGCACGAGCGCCGAGCCGATCCCTTGTCCGCGCTGCTCGGGCACGACGAACACGGTCTGGATGTCGGCGGACAGCCGGCTGGTCGCACCGGGTCGCGGGATGCGGGGCAGGAGCGCGACCCAGGCCATGCCGGCGATCTCCGCGTCGGCGAGCCGGGCGACGAACGCCAGGTGCGAGTCCTGGCGGGCGGCCCACCAGTGCGCGAGTTCCGCAGCGAACGCCTCGACGGACCGCCCGCCCGGTTCCTCCTTGACGGTGTCCAGCCACAGCAGCCGGGCCAGCCCGGCGACGTCGCGCACATCCGCCTGTTCGATCTTCACCGCGCGAGTGTGCCACGGTTTCAAGCGAGATCCGGCACCGTCTCGTCGGGCGCGACCGGGCCGGGCGCGGTGCCGTCGCCGAACGGGCGGCCGCCCAGCTCCTCCCGCCCGTGCGGGGTGAGCCAGCCCGACAGGTCCGGCCCGGCGGGCACCACCCCGGTCGGGTTGATGTCGCGGTGCACCTCGTAGTAGTGCGACTTGATGTGCCCGAAGTGAACCGTGTCGCCGAACCCCGGCGTCGCGAACAGATCCCGGGCGTACGCCCACAGCACCGGCATCTCGGCCAGCTTCTGCCGGTTGCACTTGAAGTGCCCGTGGTACACCGCGTCGAAGCGCACCAGCGTCGTGAACAGCCGCACGTCGGCCTCGGTGATCGTGTCGCCGACCAGGTAGCGCCGTGTGGCCAGCCGCTCCGACAGATCGTCCAGCCGAGCGAACAGCCGCCGGTACGCTGCCTCGTACGCCCGTTGCGACCCGGCGAAGCCGCACTGGTAGACCCCGTTGTTGACGTCCTTGAACACCACGGCGTTGACCTCGTCGATCTCGGCGCGCAGCGCGGCCGGGTAGAGCTCCGGCGCGCCCGGCCGGTGATGCGCCCTCCACTCCAGCGACAGGTCGATCGTCATCGGGGCGTAGTCGTTGGTGACGACCTTGCCCGTGGTCACGTCCACGATCGCGGGCACCGTGATCCCGCGCTCGTAGCCGGGGAACCGCGCGAAGTAGGCGTCCTGCAGCCGCTCGATGCCCAGCACCGGGTCCCGGCCGTCCGGGTCCAGGTCGAAGGTCCAGCTGCGCGCGTCGTGCGTCGGCCCGGCGACCGCCATCGGCAGCGCCCGCTCCAGCCCGAGCAGCCGCCGTACGATCACCGCCCGGCTCGCCCAGGGGCAGGCCCGGCTGACGACCAGCCGGTAGCGGCCCGGTTCGACCGGGTAGCCGTCACGGCCGTCGGCGGTGATCCGGGTGGCGATGTAGCGCTGGTCGCGGGTGAACTCCCCACCGGGGATCACATAGCGGCCCTGCTCGTCACTGGCGTTGGCGCCCGTCGCGGTGTCGGTCATGCCGCCCATGATGCCCCGCCGCACGGGGTGGCGGCGAGCCGCTCGCCGCCGCGGCGTATGCGCCGGCTGATGTCAACGGTCGTGTACTCCGGCGAGGTCGACTCGCCGACGTCTCCGGCACGTGTCGCCTCAGCCCGTAGCCGGGCGACGAGCCCGGTGGCCGTCTGTCGGAACTCGGTGGTCTTCTGCGGCGAAACCGGCGTGCTCGACTGCGATAAGTGCGTCCATACTGGACGGACTCTGTCGTCTGCCACGAATTTTCCGACAGAAGGGTTGATCGTCGGGTCGGCGAGGCGGAGCCTTCCCACGGGGCGGGCCGTACGTCGAGCAGACCGGAGGGCAAAAGACTATGGTCAGCGGGCCGAGCCGCCGGATCGTGGTCGGCGCAGCGGGCTACGGCAAGACGACCCTGCTGCGCGGCCTGTGCCCGCCCGCCAGGGCGCGCTGGTGGCAGGGCGGCGACGACCCGTGCGGCTTCGTCCGCGGGGCCGCCGCGGACGACGTGCGCTGCCTCGTGCTCGACGATCTGCCGCAGATGTCCGTGTCTGAGCTGCGTGAGCTGCTGATCGCGATCGAGGGGCTGCCCGACGACACGGAGGTGTCCCTGGCCTCGCGCCGTCCGCTGCCGTGGCGGCACACCGGCCGGCCGGGCCGGTGGACCGAACTCGGCCCCGCCGATCTCGCCTGCACCGTGGACGACGTCGCGGCCATGCTGGCCGAGGAGGGCGGCCTGACCGATCCCGACCTCGCCGCCGCGCTGCACACCGCCACCCGCGGCTGGCCCGCGCTGGTCGACTTCGCGGTGGAGGCGGTCCGGCTCGGCGGTCCGGCGGCGGGGGAGTCGGCGAAAGCCCTGGCCGTGGGTGGGCTGGGCGAGTACGTCCGCGCCGAGGTACTCGATGGCCTACCCGATGCGGCACGGCAGCTCGTGGCCGATGTCGGCGACCGGGCTCCGGTGACCGCCGGGCTGTGCGCGGCCCTCGGCCACGACGACGCCGAGGACCTGATCGCCCTGCTGCGCAGGACCGGACTGCTCGTCCGCGGACCGGTGGTGCCCGGCCTGCCGGACGACGACCAGGTGGTGCCGGTCGTGGCGCAGGTCGCGGCCGTGGCCCGTGGCCTGCCGGCACCGGTCGGCGATGCCGCTCGGGGAGCGGAGCCGCAGATCGCGGCGGCCTGGTACGACCGGCACGGTCCGCCGGGCGCTGCGGCGCGGGAGCACCTGCGCTCCGGAGACCATGCCGGGGCTGCGCGGGTGCTGCGCGAGCACGGCGACCGGATCATCGCGGTCGGGCAGGCCGGCCTGGTTACGCAACTGTTCACGGTGCTGCCCGAACCCGAACGCGATGACCGGCTGCTGCTGTTGCAGGCGGACGCGTTGCGGACGGCAGGGGATCTGGAGGCTGCCGCCCGCGCGTACGACGAACTCGGCGCGGGCCGCCCCGAACTGGACGCGGGCCTGGCCTGGCGGGCGGGCCGGGTCGCCTACCAGCGCGGCGACGCCCGGGGCGCGCTGGACGTGTTCGCCCGGGGCGACGAGCGCGGCGACACCGCCGACACGGCCCTGCTGACCGCCTGGCGTGCCCACGCGTTCCTGCTGGCCGGGGACACCGACAGCGCGGTCGCGGAGGCGCGCGAGGCGGTGCACCGGGCGGTGCGCTCCGGTGACGACGCCGCGCTGGCCACCGCGTACCTGAGCGTCGCGCTGTCGCTGGCCGTCGCCGGGGACGCCGCGGGCAGCGAGGAGCACTTCGCGCTCGCGCTGCCGATCGCGCACCGCACCGGCGACGTCATGCTGCTGACCCGCATCCACACCAACCGCACGTTCCAGCACCTGCAGGCGGCGCGTTACCCGGCGGCGCTGGAGTCGGCGCGGCTGTGCGCGGCGTACGCGCAGGCGGCCGGGTCGCCGAGCCTGCAGGCGATCGCGCTGGGAAACGAGGCCGACGCGCTGGCCATGCTCGGCCACTACGACGAGGCGGTGCGCCGCTACCGGGCGGCGATAGGGCACTACCAGCGCTTCGGCTCGCGCCGGTTCGCCGGTGCGGTGCTGGGGCTGGCGGAGCTGTTCCGGCGGCGCGGCTGGCGTGAGCAGGCGCGTGCCGCGTACGAGCAGGTGGTGCAGGTCGCCTCGGGCACCGGTAATGCGCATGTGCTGGTCCCGGCGCAGGCCGGGCTGGCCCTGGTACTGCTCGGCGACGACGTGAAGACGGCCGCGGGGCACGCCGACGCCGCCGCGGACCAGGCCGGGCCGGAGTTGTCCGGTCCGGCGCTGCTGGCCCAGGGCTGGATCGCGCTCAGCCAGGGCGAGGCGGGCCGGGGTGCCGACCTGGCGACCGAGGCGGCGCGGGTGGCCCGTGCTCAGGGCGACCGGGCGGGCCTGGCCGACGCGCTGGAGTTGCGGGCGGCGGCCGACGACGATCCGGGGCGGGCTCGTGCCGCGCTGCGGGAGTCCCGGGCGATCTGGGCCGAGGCGGGGGCCGAGGTCGAGGCGGCCCGGATCGCCGTGCTGGCGAGCCGTACGCCGTGGGCGGGGCCTGACGAACGGGCCGAGGGGGTGCTCGGCGAGCAGCGGCTGGCGGCCGCGGACGCGCTGGCGGACCGGATCGGCGGCGGATCGGGTGCGGCGGTGGACCGCCCACCGGTCGTGGTGCGGGCGCTGGGGCGGTTCGAGGTGGAACTGGCCGGGCAGGTCGTCCCGGCGTCGTCGTGGCAGTCGCGTAAGGCCCGTGACCTGCTGCGCATCCTCGTCGGGCGGCGCGGGCGGCCGGTGCCGCGCAGTGAGCTGAGCGAGCTGCTGTGGCCCGACGGCGACGCGCAGCGCACCGGGCATCGGCTGTCGGTGCTGCTCAACATCGTGCGCGGGGTGCTCGATCCCGGCAAGGCGCATCCCGCCGACCACTACCTGGCGGCCGACCAGGGCAGCATCGCGCTGAACACGGCCACCACCGGCGTCGACGTGGAGGACTTCCTGGAGCAGGTGGCGCGGGGACGCCGGCTGGTCGAGCAGGAGGCCCTGCCGCAGGCACGACTGGTGCTGCTGGCCGCCGACCAGCTCTACCGGGCCGACGCGTTCGAGGACGAGCCGTACGCCGAATGGGCCGGCCCGCTGCGGGAGGAGGCGCGGGCGGCGTACCTGGCGATGCTGCGGATGCTGGCGCACACCAGCCGGGCGGCGGGCCAGCCGGGCGCGGCCGTCGGCTACCTGCTGCGGTTGCTGGAACGGGATCCGTACGACGAGCGCGCGTACCGATCGCTGGTGCGCACGCTGGTCGCGGGTGGGCAGCACGGCGAGGCCCGGCGCGCGTTCGACCGGTACGCCGAGGCGATGCGCTCGATCGGCGTGCGCCCGCCGGACCGGGACCTGCTGGTCCCCGTCCGGCGGGCGGCAGCCCCCCGCTGACCCCTCGATCAGTGGAAGGTGCCGATGCGTGCGCCGACAGTCGTCAGCGACGGGTCCTCGGCTGGACCCATCAGGCTCGCCGTCCGGGCCGGAGTGCGCAGGGGCAGGCCCGGCAGGACGGGAACGCGGTCTGCCCGCGAGATGCCGTCGCCGAACGGCAGCAGCCGGAAGCCGTCGAGGTGGCTGCCCGGACCGGTGACGATCGCGCCGATGCCGAACGTCCACCCGAGGGTCATCGGCATGAGGGTGGCCTGCTTCGGCCAGGTCTGACCCGTGACCGGTATGCCGGACGCCCGGTAGCGGTTGACCAGCGCTCCCGGCGGTTCCGCGACGGTGTGGCAGATGCCGTACACGGTCAGCGCGCCCGTGCCGCCGCTGCCCGAGACGTGCACCGTGGCCTGGGACAGAGTGCCGTCGGGTTGCAGCTCGTCGAGCCGCCAGTCGTCGACGCGCCGGTCCATCGCGAACCCGAATCCCAGCATGATGGCCGGCTCAGGGCACACCACCTCGATGGAGCTGCCCTGCATGGTGGTGTTGGCGACGCGGGTCGGCGCGACGATGGTCCGGGCGCAGATGACCTGCGCGACGAGGGAGAATGCCGCCGTGCTGTCGCTGCGCGGTCTGGCGGAGACGGTGGCCGAGCGCAGGTCGGCGGCGGGCTCCAGCCGGGTCAGTAGCACGCGGCCGTCGCTGCCGTTGCTCCAGCCGCCGACGGCGAACACCCAGGAGTCCTTCGGGCAGGCCACCACGACGGTTTTCGGGTCGGTGTCGGTCGAGCTGATCTGCGTGACCAGCGTGACCAGGGGGTCGGGGAGGGCCGCCGCCGGCGCTGCCGGGGCGAGCACGGCGCCGAGCACGACGGCCGCGACGATCACGCGCATGGTGGGTGCTGCCTTCACCGCTTGCTCCTCTCGTGGCGGTCCACGGCGGACGGCCGTCTCCCATCATCGGGACGGGTATCACGGTGGCGTCATGGTCGCCGGAAGGCCGACAGCCGGGCGCAGTGATGCGGCACGCATCGGCGTGCGAGGACGTGTCGCGAGAGGGCGACGCTCAGGCCCGTACGGTTCCCGGGCGGGGATCCTGGTGCGCCGGGGCCGCGGCGTCGTACAGCGAGTAGCCGCCTGCGTCGGCGCGTTTGGCCTGGTACATCGCGAGGTCTGCGTGGCCGACCAGCTCCACCGGGTCGGTGCGGCCACCGGGGGTGCTCAGGGCGACGCCGACGCTCGCCCCGACGCGCAGCCGCTGGTGCGCGACGTGCATCGGCTTGGCCAGCGCGGCGGCGATCCGGGCGGCCACGGCGGAGGCGTCACGCGGCCCGTCGACCCGGTGCAGCATCACGGCGAACTCGTCGCCGCCGAAGCGCGAGGCCAGGTCACCGGCGCGCAGCTGGGCGGCGATCCGGTCGGC
Organism: Catellatospora sp. NPDC049133; assembly: GCF_040648455.1. Classification (NCBI taxonomy): domain Bacteria; kingdom Bacillati; phylum Actinomycetota; class Actinomycetes; order Micromonosporales; family Micromonosporaceae; genus Catellatospora; species Catellatospora sp. NPDC049133. The sequence goes on along the minus strand of NZ_JBEZDT010000009.1, from coordinate 49,803 downwards.
GGTGACCGTCAGCAGCTGGTCGCCGGCGGCGTGGCCGAGGGTGTCGTTGATGTCCTTGAACCGGTCGAGGTCGAGGAACAGCACCGCGACCGTGGCCCCTTCGGCGTCGGCCATCGCCAGCCGCTGGGTCAGCTGCTCCATGAACAGCCGGCGGCTGGCCAGCCCGGTCAGCGCGTCGTGGTGGGCCTGCTGCATCCGTACGACGGTGTTGGCGTCGGTGAGGGCGAGGCTGACGTTCTGCGCGAACGCCCGCAGCGTCTGCACGTCGGACTCCTCGTACACCCGGTCCTTGTCGCAGGACGCGACGACGAGCGCGCCCGTCACCACGCCGCTGTCGTGCACGGGCGCGCCCATCGCCGCGCACACCGGGCCGCGTCCGAACCGGGTGACCGCCTCGGTCGCCGCGATGCCGCCTTGCCGCACCACCACGTCGCCGGCGGTGATCGCCTGCAGTGCTGTCGCGGCGTCGGCCAGGTCGGCGGTGAGCGCGCTGCCGGGCAGGATGCCCGTCGCGTCGGCGCCGGAGGCGAGCCGGGCCCGTTCGGTGTCGTCCTCGTCGCGCAGCCAGAGCAGGCTGATCTCGTCGCCGAGCAGGTCTCGTGCGGCCAGGGTGATGGTGTCGAGGATCTGCTGGAGGTCGTCGCGGCGGGCGATGGCGCGCTGGATGGTGAACAGGTGTTCCAGCAGCCGCTGGCGCTCCTGCAGCGATTCACGGATGGACTGCTCGGCGGCGAGGGTGCGCAGCATGGTCAGGGTCAGTTCCAGCAGCCGGGCCATACCGCGGATCAGGTTCTGCTCCTCGATCGCGAACGGCTCGCCCCAGCGGGCCAGCACCAGGTGGCCCGGTTTGCTGCCCTCCCACGCCGCGGCCGCCACGCAGCAGCGACCGACGCCGGGCACCTCCAGCCAGTCCTGTTCGTGCAGGCTCACCGCGACGATGTCGTCGTTGGGCGCCGCTCCGAGCGGGAACCCGATCGACGCGGCGACCTTGCCTTCGAAGACCACGGCCGCGACCTCGGCCTCCAGGGCCTGCGCGGAGCGCTCGACGGCGTGCTGCACGGCCGAGGCCTCGTCGGTCGACGACGAGACCACAGCCATCAGCTCGACGAGCTGCTGGATGTGCAGCGACTCGGCCGAAACCGGCATCTCAGCTCAACGCCAGCACGGCGAGGGTCTGGTTGTGGAACCCGTCGATGCCGTGGTTTCGGGCGATCTCTCCGTAGGTGTAGAAGCCGGCGTAGGGCAGCGGCCCGGCCCAGCGGTCCAGTCGCGCGCCCTCGCGCTGGATGCCGTCGTCGCCGATCACCGCGCGGATCGCGGCGCAGCTGAAGGTGAGCATGCCCAGCGGCGGGTGCCCTTCCAGGCGCGCCAGCGCCTCGCGGCAGGCGTCGTCGGTGGCCTCCAGGATGGACTGCTCGTCGCCGGTCATCACCCAGGTCAGCCCGCCCGGGTCGATCGCGCCGCCGCCGCCGATCGACCTGCCGACCAGGTCCACCTCGGTGGACAGGTTGCGTGCCTCGACGCCGCTGCGCCGCTGCACCCCCAGCGGGCGGGGCAGCGCGAACTCGGTGAACGCGGCCGGGTCGGTGTACGCCTCGGGCGGCGCGTCGAGCCGTTCCAGGTAGACGTCGAGCGCGGGCCGGTCGTCGAGGGTGTAGACGCGGCCGTCGATGCTGCGCGTGACGATCATCGGCTGGCCGACGGTGCGCCAGCCGTGCTTGACCGCCACCGCCAGCGGGGCCTCGGAGGCGATGGCGACGCCGATCACCGCGTCGGTCAGCACCTGGCCGTCCTTGAACAGGTAGGCGCCGCTCATCCGCCAGCCGTCGGCGGCCGCGCCGCCGAACAGCGGGACGCCCGCGCCCAGCGCCCGGTAGCAGCCGCGCACGATGCTTTCCTGGTCGCGGACCAGGCCGTCGGTGAGCAGCATCAGCACCTTGTGCGGCAGGTCCACGCCGCTGACGCAGCCGGCCACCTCGAACCCCGCGTCGCCCTGCCGTCCGGTGACGTCCGTGGCCACGGTGGTCCGGATCTGGAAGCCCGCGCCGCCGAGGGCGGCCACCGTGATGGTGCCGTCGGCCGGGCCGCCCGGCCCGATCTCGCCGTGGGTCGTGCAGCCGACCACCGGCACCCCCGGCGCGGCCTCGGCCAGGCCGGCCAGCACGGCCTGCGGGTCGTGGGTGATCGCCGCGAAGGCGATCAGCAGTTTGGGCTCGGGCCCGGTCATCGCGCCGCGCGCGGCCTCGATCGCCGCCGACCCGGAGTCGGTCGCGTGGCTGCGCCCGACCCCCATCCAGCGCCTGCCCGGCTCCTGCTCACCGGAGACGTCCACCGCACCTCCCCGCCACACCACCGATTAGTCGATTTTCTCCAGAATTACGCTACTACGCCCGCTCGCGGGCCGGGACTGGTGATACGGCTGGTGCGGTTGTGCGCGGACGCGGCCCGGCCCGAAGGGACCGGGCCACGTGTTCAGAGCCGGTGGGTGCGGAAGAACTCCCACATCAGGTCGGTGGCGTTCACCCCGGCCTCCGGGTCGGCCAGTGAGCCCCGCTGCGCGCCCGGCCAGCTGTGGCCCATCTGCGGCAGCCGGTAGACGACCACCTCGCTGCCGTCGGCGCAGGTGGACAGGCTGCGGGTGGCGCCGTTGGGCAGTTTCGGGCCCGCGGCCGGGGCCGCCTTGCAGGACAGGCGCTCCTGCCAGGCCGTCACGCCGGACTCGAACGCGCCCGCGTGGCGGTCCTGGCCGCCGACGAACGTGATCACCGATACCGGCCGGGTGGGGCGGAAGTCGGCCCGGGTGGCGCTGCCGCCGCTGAACCCGCCGCTGACCGGGGCGATCGCGGCGAAGACCCCGGGCATCTCGACGGCGATCCGGTAGGCCATGTCGCCGCCGTTGGAGATGCCGGTCGCGTAGATCGCCTTGGGGTCGGCGTGCCAGCGCTCGACCAGCCGGGCGACGAGCTTCTTGATCAGGCCGACGTCGTCCTCCGAGCCGCAGCACGACAGGGCGTTCATCCCGCCCGAAAAGCCCTCGGGATACAGCACCAGGAAGCCTTCACGGTCGGCCTTGGCGCTCATCCCGCTGGTGGCGGCGATGCCGTCGGCGTCGCCCGGGAAGTAGTGCATGGCCACGACCAGCGGCAGCGGCTTCGCCCCGTCGTAGGACGGCGGGGCGTGCACCACGAAGGAGCGGGTGTTGCCGTTCCAGGGGATGGTCAGGCGATGATCGCCGGGGGCGGGCGTCTCCACGGGTTCAGGAGACGCCGCGGCCGTGGCGTTCGCCTCGGCCGGGCCCGGCGGGTCCGCGTCGCAGCCGGCCACGGTGGCGGCGAGCAGGGCGACGACGGCTATGGCGTGGCGTAGCTCAGACATGGCAGCGAGCGTAACTCGCACCCTCCAAGCACGACGGTCCCGTCGTCGGGACCAGGCGGGACACCGCTGGTCCGCGGGGTGGGCACCCCGCGGACCACGCGACGTCAGTACAGGCGTCCGGGCCGCGGCGCGGGCTCGGGCCGCCACTCCGACGGGCCGGTGCCGGGCGTACGGACCAGCCGCAGCCACAGGAACGGCTGCAACTCGCCGCCGGGCGTGTAGTGGTGCTCGCGCTCGACCTGCGCCACCTGGAAGCCGGGGAACTGCACCGCCAGGCTGTCCTGGTTGAAGCGGGCCACCGGCAGGCCGGAGCAGGTCTCCGGGCCGGCCTCGGAGAACACGCCGATGACGATGTGTCCGCCGGGCGCGACGGCGGCGTCGACGACCCGGCGGTAGCGGTCGCGGTCGGCCGGGTCGGTGAGGAAATGGAACACGGCGCGGTCGTGCCACACGTCGTAGTGTCGCAGCGGCGCCCAGGTGAGCAGATCGCGATTCATCCAGTGGGCGGCGCCGGCGCGTGCGCCGACCCGCCGTCGGGCGGCCTCGAGCACGGACGGTACGACGTCCAGCACGGTCACGTCGGTGTAGCCGCGTTCGAGCAGCGCGTCGACGAGGGTGGAGGCGCCGGCTCCGACGTCGATGACGGAGCGGCCAGGGCCGGCTGACTCGACGAGCCGCAGTGACATCGCGGGCTCGGCCTGATACCAGCTGACCTGGTGTGGGGCGGTGCGGTGGTAGACGGACTGCCAGTGCTCGGCAAGGTCGGACGGGCGTGACACGCGATCAGATTGCCACCGCCGCCCGGTGAGACGATCACGGACCACCAGCTGATCATGGACGCCGATGTGTTATGAGTCCACGCCGCCAGGGTCGTTACAGCAGCCGAGCCAGTGTCGCCACCGCGGCCGCCAGCTCGTCGGCGGACCGCGCGGCGTACCCGAGCACCAGGCCCGGCGGACCGGCCGTGCCCAGGCGCAGGTCGGACAAGGCCAGCGGGCCCAGCCCGGCCTCGCGCGCCCGGGTGGCCAGCGCACGGTCGTCGACCCCGGCGGGCAGCTCGGCAACCAGGTGCAGACCCGCGGCGATGCCCGACACCCGCACCTGCGGCAGGTCCCGGCGCAGCGCCCCGACCAGCGCGTCGCGGCGGGTCCGCTGGGCGCGGCGCGCACGGCGCAGGTGCCGGTCGTAGCCGCCGCTCGCGAGCAGCTCGGCGAAGGCCAGCTGTTCCAGGGCCGAGCCGCCCATGTCGGCGTCGCACTTGGCCTGGCGCACCGCGGCCAGCCAGCCGGGAGGCGGCGCGAGCCAGCCACGGCGCAGGCCCGGAGCGAGCGCCTTGCTGGCCGAGCCGACCAGCGCCACCACGTCGGGCGCGAGCCCCTGCAGGCAGCCGACCGGTTCGCGGTCGTAGCGGAACTCGGCGTCGTAGTCGTCCTCGATGACCAGGCCGCCGGTGCGCCGCGCCCAGGCGATCAGTTCCGCCCGGCGCTCCGGGGCCAGCACCACGCCGACGGGGAACTGGTGCGCGGGCGTCACGAACACCGCCCGCGCCCCGCCCAGCGCGGACACCAGCAGTCCGCGCTCGTCGACGGGCACCGGCCGCAGGCGCAGCCCGTGCGCGAGCAGGTGGTCGCGGATGCCGGAGCTGCCCGGGTCCTCGACGCCGACCTCGTGCATGCCGCGTGCGGCCAGCACCCGGCCGAGCAGGCTCAGCGCCTGGGCCGCCCCGGTGGTGACCACGATCGCGTCGGCGTCCACCCGGGCCGCCCGGACCCGGCCGAGATAGCTCGCGAGCTCCGCGCGCAGTCGCGGCACCCCGGCGGGATCGGTGTAGTCCAGGTCGCTGTCCAGGGCCGTGGACAGCGCCCGCTCGTACGCCCGACGCCACGCGGCCCGCGGGAACATGCCCAGGTCCGGCACCCCCGGTCGCAGCGGTGCGACTCCGGCAGGAGCGGGCGCGGGCGGCGTGTGCGCGGGTCCGGCGACCTCGGTGGCGGGCGCGACGACGGTGCCGGAGCCGCGGCGGCTCGTCAGCCGCCCCTCGGCGACCAGTTGCTCGTAGGCGCTCACCACCAGTCCCCGGGACACACCGAGGTCGGTGGCGAGGTCACGGCTGGACGGCAGCCGGGTGCCCGGCGGGATACGCCGCCCGGCGATGGCCTCGCGCAGCGCCCCGGTCAGCCGCTCGCCGACGCCGGGGCGGGTCCGGTCCAGGTCGACCAGCGCTTCGCGTACCGCCAATTGGTCCTCGATTCGATGCCGCAAGTGGCCCTGTCTGGGATACCAATGGAACCATAGCGTCAGGTACGTGAACCGTGACAGCCTCACCGGAGCGGCCCTGTGCACCTTCGGCATGATCATCCTCGGCGGCTCGTTCAGCCTGAGCCGCCTCCTGCTCGACTACCCGATGCTCACCGGCCAGACCATGCGGTACGCGCTGGCCGCCGCCCTGCTGGCCGCTCTGCTGCGGCTGTCCCCGCGCCTGCGCGGCGTCCCCGTGCGGCCCGGCCGCCGCGACCTGCTGGTGCTGGCCGGGGTCGCCCTGTTCGGCCTCGCGCTGTTCAACACGCTGCTGCTCATCGCGCTCGAACACGCCGACCCGGCCGTCGTCGGCACCGTCGTCGGAGCCGCCCCGCTCGGTCTCGCCCTCACCGGCCCGCTCCTGCGCCGTGAGCGCCCCGCCACCCGCCTCGTTCTGGCCGCGCTGATCGTCGTGGCCGGAACCGCGCTGGTCCACGGCACTGGCGCCGCGGACACCGCCGGCACCCTCGCCGCCCTGGGCACGCTCGTCTGCGAGGTCATGTTCTCCCTGCTCGCCGCCGTCGTGCTGCCACGGCTCGGGGCGGTACGGGTGTCGGCATGGAGCTGCGCCCTGGCCGTGCCGATGCTCGCCGTGGCGGCCCTGGTCCTCGGCGAGGCGGGCCGGCTGCGCCCGCCGACCACCACCGAGACCCTGACCCTGCTCTACCTCGCCGTGATGATGACCGTCGTCGCCTTCCTGGCCTGGTTCACCGGCCTGCGCAAACTCGGCGTCGAACGGGCGGGCATGTTCACCGGCGTCGTCCCCGCCGCCACCCTGATCGCCTCCTCCCTGCAGGACCAGGCTCTGCCGGACCTCACCCAGATCCTGGGCGTACTCGTCGTGGCAGGCGGCCTCGTCCTCGGCGCGACCACCGCCCGCACCCGCCGGGACGGCACGGCGCGCCACCCCGCCCCACCCAGCGGCGCAGCGCCCCGGCAGGACCTGGCCCCGGCGGGCTGACGCTTCCGATCTCGACGGTGTGTGGTCGCCTTGACGACGACCAACCGTCAAGATCGGGCCGGTCAGCGGATCTGGAGGGTGCCGCGCATGCCGGACGTGCCGTGGTACAGGCAGGGCATGGGGTAGGTGCCGGGCTGGGTGATGTCGATGGTGACGGTGTCGGTCGCGTTGCCGTTGATGTTGCCGGTGCCCGTGGCGGTGGGGATGCGCAGGGCGATGTCGTGCGGGGTCAGGCCGACGTTGCGGAACGTCAGCTCGATCCGGCCCGGCCGCGCTGAGACCACCTGCGGGGTGAGGCGCAGCTCGTCGTCCACGGTGATCTCGATGCGCTGCACGCCGTCAGGGCCTTGGGTGGCGGCCACCGCGGGCGCGGCGGTGGCCGCGGCGGGCGGCGTGGCCGCGCCCTCGGCGTCAGGGCCGCCTTCCAGGCCCCACAGCGCACACCCCGACACCGCGAACGTCGCGGCGACCATGCCGGTCACCGCCAGCAGGCGGGCGAGGGCACGCAGACCGGGCGACGTCGCTGGGAGCAGAGGAGAAGATGTCATGCCGGATCGTCTCCGAAAAGGTCCTGGCCGAGGTGGCCGCCGGGGGCGACGCCGTGCGGCATCGCGAACAGGGCACTGGTCTCGTGCCTGATGAAGCGGTTGAGGGCGTCGGCGCCGGCCAGCCGCTGCTGGACGGGGATGAAACCGCGCCGCGGGTCGGCCTGCCAGGCCAGGAAGATCAGCCCCGCCGCGTCGCCGTCGCTGTACGAGTAGCCGCGCCGCAGCATCGCCGCGCCGTTGTTGAACGCGGGCGTGGCCAGGCGGATGTGCGCGTCGGCGGGAATGGCTAGCGCCCCGTCGGCGGTGGTCGTGCCGAAGTTCGCCGGGGTGCGCTCCGCTCCGCCGCTCAGCGGCGCGCCGGTGTCCTTGCGCCGGCCGACGACCCGCTCCTGCGCCTCGCGGGGCTGGGCGTCCCAGTCGTCTAGCAGCATCCGGATCCGCCGTACCACCAGCACCGATCCGCCGCGCAGCCAGCCGGGGGCGGCCGGGTCGGTGACGTACACCTTCGCGGTGAAGTCCTCATCGGTGGGCTGCGGGTTGTTGGTGCCGTCGAGCTGGCCCATCAGGTTGCGGCCGGTCGCGGCCGTGGGCGTGACACCGGGACTGTTGTTGAACCCGTCGAGCTGCCAGCGGACCCGGGCCTGCGGTGCCGCCAGGCGGGTCAGCGCACGCGCGGCACGGAACGCCACGAGCGCGTCGTCGGCGTGCACCAGCAGGCACAGGTCGCCGTCGCTGTGCGTGGCGTCCAGCTGCTCGCCGGGGAACACGGGCAGCGGCGTCAGCTCGCCGGGCCGCGCGGCGGCAGGCAGGCCCGCCTTGCCGAACAGGCTCGGCCCGAACCCGACCGTGACGGTCAGCGACGACGGGCCCGCGCCGGTGACCACGTCGTCGCCGGTGTCGCCGAGCGGCAGCCCCTGGCTCAGCTGCGCGGCGGCCTGCGTCCAGCGCCGCAGCAGGCCCTGCAGCCCGGCCCGGTCGACGCCGTCGGCCAGGTCGAACGCGACGATCCGCAGCCGGGCCTGCGGGCGGGCCGGGGTGGTGATGCCCGCCTGGCGCTCGCCGTGGAACGCGATCCGGGTCGCGCCGACGCCGGACAGCGGTTCGGCCGGGGACCCGGCCTGCGGCGCGGCAGGTTCGCCCGGCGTGCCCGCCACGATGCCGCCGGCCGCGCCGAGGATCGCGCCGACCCCGCCCGCGGCCAGCGTGCCCGCGAAACCACGGCGACCCACCGTGCCGGCCTCGGCCTGCCCGGTCTCCGGGGCGTCTCCGGGCGCAGCGGCGTCAGCGGGCGCGGTGACGGCCGCGGCCCGAGCGGCGCGGGCTCCGAGCACCACCGGGGGTGGCTGATCGTGACCTGCCTTGCCTTCGGCCTCGGCGGATGCGACAGACTTCGGAACGTGGTCGGCTTCGACAGGTTCGGTGGGCGCTGAATCCGCCGGTGCGTCGGCCGACGCCACGGCGGAAGCGGTGTGGTGGGATGCGGGCTTGAACCGCCGCCACAGCAGCGGGCCCGCCACGAGCAGGCCCGCGCCCAGGCCGACGACCAGGGCGACACCCGCGCGGTTCAGGTCGGCGGGCAGCGCCGACGGGGCCGACGAGCGCCACCACACCGGGGCGTCGTCGAGCGCCATCATCGACGACAGCAGCCCGCCGACACCCATCGCCACGAACCCGAGGAACGTCGCCTTCCGGGCGATCAGCACGGCCGCGACCAGCCCGAACGGCCAGATGAGCAGCCCGGTCAGGCCGTCGCCGAGGAACGCGCTGAGCCGTTCGGGCACGTTGCCCGTGGTGACCAGCGCGATGCCCGCGGCGTGCAGCACGTCCAAGGCGATCAGCGCACCGAGCGCCGCCGCGACCAGCGCGTGAGCGCGGCGGGTGAACACCGCGCCGACGACCAGCAGCGCCGACACGGCGGTGAGCAGGTACCACGGCGTGGGGGAAGGGCCGGGGACCCAGTCGAGGGAGCCGGTCGCGGACAGGACCGTGCCGTCGTAGTCGAGGTCGACGTGCCAGTCGGAGATCCGGTGCGGCGCTGTCGGCGCGGCGGCGACGGCGGTGGGCAGGGTGGTCAGCATCCAGTGGATGCGGTGGTCGTGCCAGCGGTGCACGGTCTCGTCGGAGATCTTGCGCCAGCGCGGCGGGGCGGCCGGGTCGGCGTCGGCGGGCACGGTCGTGCTCGCGAACCGGTCGGCGTTGAGATAGGTGGCGGGGGAACTGTCGTTGACCCAGACGCCGTCCGGGCCGATCCGGGCGTACGGCTCGTCGCTGTAGCCGCGTACGACGACCTCGCGGCCGGTGGTGTTGCGCAGTTCGAGGCGGGAGCCGTTCTCGACCACGGCCAGGCTGACCCCGGGCACGGCGGGCGACAGCGCCGACAGGGTGGTGGCGAAATTGGTCGCGCCGACCCCGCCCACCTCGTGCGCCCACGCCCCGCCCGACGGCAGCAGCGCCGCCACCACACCGGCGATCACCGCGAGCAGCCAGCGCGGCCGCGACGCCTTCACCGAGATGTCCACAATCCTCCCCATCACCGCAGCTTCGCCGAGCGCGGCCGGTGGCGCGGCTCGGTCAGCGTTGGTCGGCGCTCGGCGGCGTCCGGTTCCCGGGTGTGCCGGACTTCTCGGCATCGGTGGCGGGCGATGGCCGCACATCCTCCGGCCGGTCGGACAACCGCGGCCCGGCACCGGACGTCCCATTCATGGTTCGTCTGGTCCACGGGGGAGGTTTCGACCATGAAGTCCGGTTGCCGATCGCCGGTGCGCCCGTTCGGATCGCCTGTCGCCCAGCCGAAGGGTCACCTATGAAGAGATCGCATCTGGCCGCCGTGGTCATGGTGGTCGCCGTGTCGTCGCTCGCGGGATGTTCGGCCGAGACGCCGACGGTCACCGGCGGCCCGCCGCCCTCGGCCGGTGCGCCGTCCGTCGAGGCGTCGCGGAGTCCCGCGGGCAAGTACGTGACGGAGATCGGTTCATGCCTGGATGTGCCCTACGGCCAGCCGTACGCCGTGCGTACCCCTGCGCTCATGCGGGACTGTGACGACAGGCATGACGCCCAGATCGTCGTCGGCGGTGCCTTCGACGCCGACGGGGTCACCGACGAGGTGCTGGCCGCCGCCTACACCACGTGTGACGGGATGGCGCGGGCGTTCCTCAAGGAGGACTGGCGCAACGGCCGACTGGAGATCAAGGTGGAGCGACCGTCGCCGGCGGCCGCGCGCAGCGGTGAGCGCTGGTGGGAGTGCCTGCTCATCGGGGACCCTTTCAAGAAGCTCGACAGCACACTGGCCCACGGCCTGCCCGCCGACGTGCGTTTCACCTGTGCGCAGGTGCTGGGAAGCGGCGACGACATGGCGCTGTCCGACGTGGACTGCGCCACGCCGCACGAGGCGGAGTTCGCGGGCGCGGTCGTCATGCCGGTGGGGACGCCGTTTCCGCGGGTGCGTGGCCCGTACCCGATCCGCGACGCGTGTCGCAAGGTCGTGGCCGCGTTCGTCGGGGTCCGCACCGAGCAGGTCACCGTGCACAGCCAGCCGATGCGGTCCTGGGAGGCCTGGCCAGGGCTGCGCGACGTGCGCTGCTGTGCCTACTTCGCGCCGAAGAAGATGACGGGCTCGGCCAAGAACACCAAGGGTGTGGGCGTGCCCTGGTGAACCGGCGTCCGCTGCCTCGGCCGGCTGACGTGGCCCGTCAGCCGGTGCGGCCCGTCGCGGCGGCCAGCGCCGCCACCAGGCCGCGCAGCGCGGGCCAGGTCGAGCGGCCCATCAGGCTGATCTGCAGCCAGTTGCGCTCGCGCAGGTAGCCGCTCTGGTACGCGAGCAGGTAACCGGCCCGCTCCAGCCGCGCGCCGACCTCGGCGGCCGGGAGCGGGCCGGGCAGCGCGATCGTGACGATGCCCGGCGCGGCCTCCTCGCGAGCGGCGACGACGGCCAGCCCGAGGCGGCGCAGCCGCCCGTCCAGCCACCTCGCGGCGCGGGCCAGGCGGGCGTACCGGTCCGGCCAGTCGGTCACCGCCAGCGCCGTGTCCAGGGCCGCGACCAGGTTCGACGACTGGGTGTACGCGATCCCGCCGGCCTCGGCGTAGCAGCCCAGGTCCAGGTAGCGGGGGATCGACCCGGGCGACGGCCGGGGCAGCTCCCGCAGGAACACCATCGACAGCCCGGGGTACCCGCCGAGCGCCTTGCCGCTGGTGCCGGTGGCCAGGTAGGCCCCCGACAGGTCCACCGGCAGAGTTCCGACCGAGCTGATCGCGTCCACGCACAGCCGCACCCCGGCGTCCGCGCACAGCCGCGTCAGCCGGGGCAGGTCGAGCAGCTGTCCGGTCGAGGTCTCGCAGTGGACCGTCCACAGCCAGCCGCCCGCGGGCAGCGCGGCGACGGCGCGCTCGATCGCGGGCCAGGGCAGCGGCGCGCCCCACGGCCCGGCGAGGACCTCGTGGTCGAGTCCGGCACGGGCGGCGTGGTCGGCCAGCCGCTGCCCGAACTCGCCGAACGCCAGCACCACCCCGGGCCGGTCGAGTAGTCGCAGCTGGGCGGCGACGGCGTCATTGGCGACGGTGCCCGAGCCGAGCAGCAGCTGCGCGTGGCGTACGCCCACGAACGACGCCAGGCGGCGGTGCAGCGCGTCCACGACGGCCTGGTGCTCGGGGGAGCGGTGGTAGGCCGGCGGGCGCGCGAACGCGGCGGCGACCTCGGGCGCGACCGACACCGGCCCCGGCAGCAGGTTCTCCACCTGCCCGGACGCCCCGGGCAACCCGGTCCAGGTCTGGCGGCGGCCGTCCTCGATGGTCAGGTACATCGGCTGGAACTGGGCGCCCGGCTCGCCGGTGAGCGGACCGAACGGGACGCAGCCCATGCGCCGGTACATCTCCAGCGCCCGCGTCGTGCCCGACAGCACGGCCAGGTCGCAGCCGCGGGCCGCGAAATGCTCCGCGATCATGGCCAGCAGCCGGGGCAGGATCGTGCCCCGCCGGTAGCGGGGGTCGACGGCCAGCAGCCGCACCTCCACCGGTGTGCGCCCGGGCGGCAGGTGCCCGTCCAGTCCGGCGAGCTTGCCGTCCAGGGAGAACGGCCGCGCGGTGCGCCCGCAGACCATGCCGACCACCTCGTCGCCGTCCAGGCACACGGCGTAGGTGTTCTCCGCGTGGAAACGGTCGACCAGCAGGCCCTGCGGGTTCGCCGCGTGCTGGGGGATCTCCCCGGCGAACGTGCGGTGGTTGAGCCGGTGGATACCCCGCTCCTCCGCCGCAGAATCGGCGATCTTGTATGTCAGGGCGTCCGGCATCCGGGCAGGATACCGCCCGTTGGCCCATCCGTGCCGATGTGGACACCGCGCCCACCGGGTGCCCCGAAGCCGACGCGGGGCGGCGGACTCACCGGCACAGCCGCGAGCAGCCCGTAACATCGCGACGGTGACGGATGATGTGACACCTGCCCGGCTGCCCGACCGGCTCGCCATGTTCCTGGTCTTCTTCGCCAGCGGCATCGTGCTGGTGCTCGAAACGGTGTCCCTGCGCCTGGTCGCGCCCTACCTCGGCCTCAGCCTTCAGGTCACCAGCGCCGTCATCGGCGTCTCGCTCGGCGCGATCGCGTACGGCGCATGGCTGGGCGGCTGGCACGCCGACCGCTATGACCCGCGCAGCGTGCTCGCCCCGCTGCTGGGCCTGGCGGCGCTGGCCGTCGCGGGCACCCTGCCGGTGGTCCGCTGGCTCGGCGAGGTGCTGCGCGGCACCGAGGTCACCGTGGTCCTGGCGCTCACCGCCGTGACCGTGTTCGTGCCGATCATGCTGCTGTCCGCGGTGCCGCCGATGGTGGTCAAGCTCCAGCTCGGCGACCTGGAGCAGACCGGCCGGGTGGTGGGCCGGCTGTCCGGAGTGGGCACCCTCGGCGCCGTGACGGCGACCCTGGTCACCGGGTTCGTCCTGGTGGCCGCACTGCCCACCAGCGTCATCATGATCGCGGCGGCGGTGCTGCTGGCGCTCGCCGGGCTCGGACTCGGGGTCTACCTGCGCCGCGTCCGGCGAGATCCGGACGCGACCGCGTCCCGCATGCCCACCCGGGTCGCCGTCGCGGCGCTGCTGGCCACCGGCACCGGCCTGTCGGTGCTCGCGCCCGACCCGTGCGACGTGGAGACGGCATACCACTGCGCCCAGGTCACCGTGGACCCGCTGCGCCCGGCCGGACGGGTGCTGCACCTCAACGCCGCCGAGCACTCCTACGTGGACCTGAACGACCCGACCCGCCTGGAGTACGCGTACACCCAGTGGATCGGCGTCGTCGCCGACCTGGCCGCCCCCCGCGGGCAGGCGGTCGACGCGGTGCACCTGGGCGGCGGCGGCTTCACCGTGCCCCGCTACCTCGCCGCCACCCGGCCCGGCAGCCGCAGCACCGTTTTCGAGATCGACGGCGGCCTGGTCGAGCTGGCCGAACAGCGCCTCGGCCTGCGCCCCGGCCCCGACCTGAAGGCCGTGGTCGGCGACGCCCGGATGCTGCTCGCCGACCTGCCCGACGCCTCCGCGGACCTGATCGTCGGCGACGCGTTCGGCGACCTCGCGGTGCCGTGGCACCTCACCACCCGCGAGATGATGGCGCAGGTCCGCCGGGTGACCGGCCCGGACGGGGTGTACGCGCAGAACGTCATCGACGGCCCGCCGACCCGCTTCATCCGCGCCGAGGTCGCCACCGTCGCGGCGGTCTTCCCGCACGTGGCCCTGATCGCCCCGCGTGGCGCGCTCGACGGCCGTGAAGGCGCCAACTTCGTCGTCGTCGCCTCGGCCCGGCCGCTGCCGGTGCAGGCGATCGCGGCCCGGCTGGCGATGCTGCAGGAACCCGTCGCGGTGATCACCGGCCCGGAGCTGGCCGGGTTCACCGGGGACGCCGCGGTCCTCACCGACGACTTCGCACCGGTGGACCAGATGCTGGTCCGCGTGTCCTGACGACACCGACGGCGGCACGCCCGACCGCGCCGCGATCACGCGAACCGCCGCTGGACGGCCCTGCCGGGCGTCCGCGGCTCAGGCGTGGGTCTCGTGCTCGTGGCCGACGTGGCCGGGCGGTTCGAGCTGGAACGTGGAGTGCACGACGTCGAAGTGCCCGCTGATGCACAGTTGCAGCGCGTCGAGCAGTTGCGGCGCGTGGCCGTCGGAGAAGCATTCGGCCTCCACCACCACGTGCGCGGTCAGCACCGGCAGCCCCGAGGTGACCGTGTACACGTGCAGGTCGTGCACGCCCACGACGTGGTCCAGGCCGGTGATGTGGGCGCGGATCTCGTTCACGTCGATACCGGCCGGGACGGCCTGCAGCAGCACGTCGGCGGCCGAGCGCAGCAGCTTCAGCGCCCGCGGCACGATGACCAGCCCGATCACGATGGACACGATCGCGTCGGCCTGGGTGTATCCGGTCCAGGCGATGACCGCGGCGGCGACGAGGACCCCGACCGAGGTCGCGGTGTCCGTGGCGACCTCCAGGAACGCCCCGCGCATGTTGAGGCTCGCGTCGCGGACCCGGTACAGGATCGCGATGCCGATCGCGTTGCCGATCAGGCCGATCACGGCGAACAGCGCCATCCCGCCCGGGTGCACCTCGGCGGGCACGAACAGCCGCCGTACACCCTCGATGAGCACGTACACGCCCATGCCCGCCAGCACCAGGCCGTTGATCGCCGCCGCGAGCACCTCCGCGCGGGCCCAGCCCCAGGTGCGCCGCTCGGTCGGCGGCCGGGCCGCCAGCACCGCCGCGCCCAGCGCCAGCGCGACTCCGCCCGCGTCGGCGAGCACGTGACCGGCGTCGGCCAGCAGCGCGAGGCTGCCGGTGACCACCGCGCCGACGACCTCGATCACGAAGATGACCAGGGAGATGGCCAGCACCGCGGCGAGCGCCCGGCGATGCCGCCCGGTCGCGGTGACCGCGTGGCTGTGGCCGTGTCCCGAGCCCATGGCTCACACGCTAGTCGTCGGTGCGGATCATTCCACTGAGCCGGCCGACTTCCAGGTGCGCGATGTCGCCATCGGAGTCCATCGCCGCCTCCAGCAGCATCGCCAGCGAGGTGCCGTACACGGGTGCGTCGGCAGGCGCGTCCAGCAGGCGTCCCTGTGCCGGGTATCCGGGGTTCGCCCGCTCGTTCGCCTCGATGCGGCACGCGGTCCAGTCCATGGTCATGCTCCGGATCACGGCGGCGAGGCTCCGGCCGTCGGCCAGCTCGCCGATCTTGAGCAGCACTCCGCCCATCAGCCCGTACACCTCCACATGCTCGTCGCGTGGCAGCAGCCGCAGAGCGCCGCCGCACAGCGACGCCGAACCCACCCGGCTGTACAGCGCGACCAACTCCTCGGTGGCGTCCTCGAACCTGACCGGCTCCGGCGGGGTCGTGTCGTGGCCGCGGACCATGCGGTCGATGACGTCGTCGATCGGGACGGTCGTGGGCGTGAGGTGCCAGCCCGCGACCGGGCGCAGCGAGCCGTCGGCGTCCTGGGCGATGCCCACCAGGCCCGCGTGCAGGGCCACCGCCCGGTTCTCACCGGTGACCTGGTCGTTGACGTTGACGATCGCCTTCGCCAGCGTCGCCGGGACCATGCTGCTGGGGATGCCCGGCCCGTCGTAGCGGGCCCACGGATCGGGGTTCTTCACCGGCCGCCCGCGCGGCTCGTCGATCGGCAGGTCCAGCATCCGGTTCGGCACGTCGACCTTGCCGTCCGCCTCCAGGTACGGGTAGAAACGCGTCGCCCAACCCGTGATTATCTCCACGCCATAGGTGTCGGCCGGATTGTAGATGCGCTGCCAGAACGCCGTGTCGACGTCACCGGCGGCGGCCCGAGCGAACTGGTCGAGGATCGGCCGCAGCGACCGGCACCAGTTCTCCAGGCCGTAATCGGCGACCGCGTCGACCCGGGCACGGATGCGCCGCCAGTCCTCGACGGTGCCGGTCAGCGTGATCGACGGGATGCCGCAGACGCAGATCAGCCAGCACGCGAAGTACGGCGAATACGCGTCGAGCAGGATGACCCGCCCGACCATACGCTCGACGTCGGTGCTGGTGGAGAAGTCGCACTCGAACAGGTCCGCCCCGGTGATCTCGGCGTCGAGCTGCTTGGCCAGCAGGTCCACGATGTCGCGCCACGAGCCCGCGTCGGTCGGCATGGCCCCGTCGGTGTACACCGTGAGGTTCGTCCTGCCGGAGTGGCCGACCAGCCGAGGCCGCAGCTCCTCGGCGTTCAGCCGGATGTGCTGCGCGACGCCCTGCGCGATGGTGATCCACACCGCGTCAGGGGACAGCACCAGCGGCCGGTGGTCGACGAACGCCCGGCCGATCGCGCCGAGCAGCGGGTGCACGCCGTTGAGCACCACGGCTTGCCCGCTCCCGTCCTGGTCGGCGAGCACAGGCAGGTCCGGGTCGCCGCCGATCGCCAGCGCATCGGGATACAGCTCCCCGAGCGGCCGGGTGGGCAGCGGCCCGGCGGCGGGCGTGACGTCATCGACGGCGAAGGTGACCACGCGGGGCACTGTAGTGGCAGGACGCCGTGCGCGTGACCCTTCACGACGGTGCCGGCGCTCGGCTAGCCGTTCCGTTGTGCGAGCAGGTGGTCGAGCCGGCCGGTCTCCAGGTGAGAGATGTCGCCGCCGGTTTCCAAGGCGGCTTCCAGCAGCATGGCCAGCGAGCTGCCGTACACGGGCACGTCCGAGGGATCGTCGAGCAGGGTGCGGGCCGGGACCGCCAGGCCGTCGGAGTCCGGCAGGGAGGTGGCCCGGCAGCATACCCAGGCCACCACTTTGTCCCCGGTCAGCTCCAGCATCGCTGCGATGCAACGGCCGTCGGCCAGGTCGAACACCTTTAGCAGGTACGCGTCGTGCTCCGCCATCAGAGCCATCTCGTTGAAATTCAGCATCGTCCAGGTCGGGACGGCCGGGAGCAGCCGCCAAGCGCCGCCGAACAGCGACGCCGAGCCGATGCGGCCGTACAGGGTGATGATCTCCCTGTCCGTGGCCTCCCGGTTGACCTCTGCCGGCGGCGTCGTTTCGTGGTCGCGGATGATGCGGTCGACCACGTGGTCGATCTCGATGGTCGCAGGGACGAGATGCCAGCCGGCGACCGGCGACAGCGCACCCTCGGCGTCCTGCGCGACGCCGACCAGCCCGGCGTGCAGGGCGACCGCTCGGTTGTCGCCCGTGACCCGGTCGTTGACCCGGATGGTCAGCCGCGACAGCGCGGCCGGCACGGTGCGGCTGGTGATGCCAGGCCCGTCGTAGTCCTCCCCGGGCCGGCCGCGCGGCTCGTCGATCGGCAGGTCGAGCATCGGGTTCGGCGCGTCGCCCGCGAGGTACGGGAAGAAGCGGGTGGCCCAGCCGGTGATGACGTTGCCGCCGTACGCGTACACCGGGTTGTAGACGGCCTGCCAGAACACGGTGTCGACATCGCCGGACGCGGCCCGGACGAACTGGTCGAGGATCGGGCGCAGCGAAAGGCACCACTTCTCCAGCCCGTACCCGGCGATCGCGTCGACCCGGGCCCGGATCCTCTGCCAGTCCTCGACGGTGCCGGTCAGCGTGATCGACGGGATGCCGCAGATGCACGTCAACCAGTAGACGAAGTACGGGGAGTACGCGTCGAGCAGCACGATCCGTCCGGCGGTGCGCTCGACGTCCGTGCTGGTGGAGAAGTCGCACGCGAACAGGGCCGCGTCGGCGATCTCACCGCCGAGCAGCTTGCTCCACTGCTCGACGAGATGCTGCCACGAGTCCGCGTCGGTGGGCATCGGCCCGCCGTGGTCGACTTTCATGATCTTGCGCCCGGCGTGGCGGACCAGCTGCGGGCGCAGCTCGTCGGCGTGCAACCGGATGTGCTGGGCGACACCTGCGGCGATCGTCAGCCAGACCGCGTCGGGCGACAGCGCCAGTGGGCGGTGGTCCATGAACGCGTGGGCTATCGCGCTGAGCAGTGGGTGCACCCCGTCTGGCGCCAGCAGCGGCCGGGCGGGGTCGCCGCCGAATGCCAGCGCGTCCGGGCACAGCCCGCACGCCGGCTCGGTGGGCAGCGGCTCGGCGGCGGGCGTGACGTCGTCGACAGCAAACGTGATCACGCGGGGACTGTAGCGCCACGCGACGGTGCGTGTGGGACGCCGCCGTTGCTACGGCCGCTCCCACTGCTCCTTGGTGATCTCGTACCGTACGCTGCCTTGCTCGGAGCCCTCGATCGCCGCCATGTCCGGGGGAGTGGGGACGGTGCCCACTAGCCTCATCGCGAGCTTCTCCATGATGTTGCGCGAACCGTTGTTCACCGACATCGTCCGAGCCCAGACCATGCGCACTCCGAGTTCCGTGAACGCCTTGCCGAGCAGGGCCCGTGCGCCCTCGGTGGCATAACCCCTGCCCCAGGCGGCCTGCCGCAGGCGGTAGCCGAGTTCGACTTCGTCCAGTGGGCCCTCCGCCAGAGGGCGCAGGATGAACCAGCCGATGAACGCGCCGCCGTCATTCTCGTGTGCGGCGAACAGCCCGAGATCGCCGCCCCACTTCTCGTAGCCGGCAAGGATGTTCGGGATGTGGCGCTCGCGGACGACCTCCGGCGCGGTCGGAATGCCGCCGGTCAGGTAGCGCATCACCGCCGGGTCGCTGTCCAGCTCGATCAGCAGGTCCGCGTCATCGGCGGTGAAATGGCGCAGGGTCAGGCGCTCGGTCTCCAGGTAGGTGTCCACGAGGTGATCATGCCTGAAACGGGTCGGCCAGCCCAACGGCTTTCCCCGGCAGCTCAGGGCACGGCCAAGACGTTGCGGGCATGGAGATCGGTCGTGGATCCCTAGCATTCACTCGTGTTGCTCAAATGGATCATGTGTCGTGTCGCCGACCGGGCAGCGTTCGATCGCGGCCAGCGAGCCTGGGCCGGGTTGCGCGGCGTGCCGGGATTCCTGGGTCAGGGCGGCGGCTGGGGCCGTCGCGAGCCCGGTCTGGCACATGTCTTCGGTTGCTGGGCCGACCGTCGCAGCTACGAAGAGTTCATGGCTGCGGAACACGATCGCATGGCGCCCGCACAAGCAGGCACGTATAACGAGATCACGGCGGATGTCTTCGAACGGCGGTGCGATGTCGGCGGACCGTTTCCCGCCGGCTTCGCCGACGCCTCTGTGGTGCGCCTCGCGCATTGCCGCGTTCACCCGGCTGAAGTCTGGAATCGCGCCATGATCGGCGCGCCCGGCATGCTCTGCGGAGTGTTGGCCAAGCGCGACGAGTCCGAGTTCCTGGTGCTGACACTGTGGCGGTCGGCGGCAGGTCACGAGCGATTGCTCGGCGAACGCTTCCTGGCACTACGACAGCGGTCCGGGGCCGCGCACGACCTCGACAGGTTCACCGCCGACGTGATAAAGCTGGAACCGGCCTGGACGGTTCTGTCCTGACACCAGCTGTAGCGGCGCGGCGGCATTGGCTGCACAGCGGCTTCACTCCTTGCTGGCGCCCTCGGCCGCCCCGCGGACGAAGTACCGCTGGAAGATCACGAAGATGATCGCGACGGGGATGGTGGCCAGCAGGGCCGCGCCGAGCTTCAGCGGATACTGGGTCCCCGCGCCCAGCGACCCGCTGACCAGGTTCGCGATGCCGCGCGGCAGGGTGAACAGCTGAGGGCTCTGCACCGCGACGACCGTGTGCGGGAATTCGTTCCAGGACGCCTGGAACGACAGGATGGTCAGCGTGATCAGCGCGGGCCGCGCCATCGGCAGGATGATCGACCAGTAGGTCCGGAACACGCCCGCGCCGTCCATCCGGGCGGCTTCCTCCAGGCTAGGCGGCACGGACAGGAAGAACTGCCGCATGATGAACACCCCGGCGGCGTCGACGAGCAGCGGCAGCACCAGCGCGGTGTACGTGTTGTAGACGCCGAGCTGGTTCAGGACGAGGAACTTCGGGATGAGCAGCACCACGCCCGGCACCGCCATCACCGCCACGATCATCGCGGTGATCGCCCCGCGGCCCCGGAAGCTGAGCCGGGCCAGGGCGTATCCGGCCAGCGAGTCCAGGAACACCCGCCCGACCGTGATCAGCAGGGTGACCAGGATCGAGTTGCCGATCCACAGCGGGAACGCGGTGCTGTCGAAGATCTTCGTGAACGCCGCGGTGGTGAACGGGTCGGGCACCGGCGACAGCGGGTGCGCGGCGGCGTCGGCCTCGGTCTTGAACGAGTTCGCGGTCTGGATGACGAACGGATACAGGAACACCAGCGCGAAGAACACGAGCACGGCGTACCCGAGGAAGGTCCCCAGCAGCGCCCGCAACCCCTGGGCCCGGCCCGGCGGGTTCACGACGTGCTCCCGCGGCGCGGCCACCACCGGCGGCGCGGCCGGGGCTCGTCGCGGTCGCGCATGATCCAGCGCTGGAGCAGCGTCATCACCACGATGATCAGGAACAGTACGAAGGAGATCGCCGCGCCGACGCCGTACTCGAAATCGCTGAACGCGGTGCGGTAGGACAGGTAGGCGGGGGTGAGCGTGGTGTTGGCGGGTTTGCCCTGGCTCATCACGTAGATCTGGTCGAAGACCTGCCAGGTGCCGATCAGCCCGAGGGTGACCACCAGGAACAGGGCCGGTTTGAGCATCGGCAGGGTGACGTGGCGCAGCCGCTGCCAGGCGTTCGCGCCGTCGATCAGGCTCGCCTCCTCGACCTGCACGGGCACGTCCTGCAGCGCGGCGAGGAAGATCAGCATGAAGGTGCCGCTGGTGGTCCAGACGACCAGCATGATGATCGTGGACATGGCGACGCTGGGCCCGGCCAGCCACTCCCACCAGGACAGCCCGAACGGTCCGCCGCCGGTGAGCGCGGCGGGCGGGTTGTCGATGTCGACCAGCCCGACCCCGCCGAGTAGCAGGTGCAGCAGGCCACGCGGGTCGGCGAACCAGGCCGGGCCGGTGATGCCGAACATGGCCAGCAACGCGTTGACCGCGCCGGAGTTGGCGAACAGGAACAGGAACACCACGCTGATCGCCACCGAGCTGGTGACCGACGGGAAGTAGAACGCGGTGCGGAAGAACGACGTGCCCTTGAGGAAGCGCTGGTTGACGACCAGGGCCAGGGCCAGGGCCAGCAGGGTCTGCGCGGGCACCGCGACGGCGACGTAGTACAGGTTGTTCCGGATACTGATCATGAAGTTCTCGCGGGTCAGCCCGTCTTCGGTGAACAGGCTGGCGTAGTTCTGCGCCCCGACGTAAGGCACCCCGGGCGCGAACGGGCTGCCCTGGCCGTTCCAGCCGCTGACGCTGACCCACAGCGCCATGCCGATCGGCAGCACCAGGAACAGGCCCAGGATCAGCACCGCAGGCGCGACGAACAGCCACCCGGCGGCCGCCTCGTTGCCCCGGATGCCGCTGCGGCGGCGGGTGAGCTCAGCCACGCAGCGCCGCCGTCATGTTGCGCTGCAACCGTCGCAGGATCGCCTGCGGGTCGGCCACGGCCAGGCGCTGCAGCTGGGTGTCGAAGTCGGACAGGACGTTGCCCATCTTCGGCGCGTTGACCGGGCCCTGGGCGTGGTCCGCGCCGTCGAGGAACGCCCGGTCGGCGGGAAAGGCCTGCAGGTAGCGGTCGCGGGCGGTGACGACCGAAGGCATGACGCCGTACGCGGAGGCGAAGGCGAGCTGCTGGTCCACGGCCGTCATCGCCTCGACGAACGCGACGGCCTGGCTGCGGTACGGCGTCCGCGCGGAGATGCCCCAGCACGTCGTGAACGACAGCGTCCCCTCACCGGCGGGCCCGGCCGGCAGCGCGTGCACCGTGTACCGCACGTCCGGGTAGTCCCCGGCCAGCGCGCCCTTGATCCAGTTGCCCTCGATCGCCATCGCGGCCAGGCCCCGGCCGAACGCCTCCCCGGCCCAGCCGGTGTCCAGCGCGCTCGGATAGCGGGCGAGCCCGGCCCGCAGCAGCTGCTGCACGTACGTCAGCGCGGCGGCGTTCTGCGGGCTGTCGGCGGTGGCCTTGGTCCCGTCGGGGCTGATCAGCCAGCCGCCGGCCTGGACCAGGAACGCCCCGATGCGCTCCACGGTGTCGCCGAGCGCCAGCGGGGTGATGCCCCGGGCCGCGATGCGCTCGGCGACCGCGGTCAGCTGCGCCCAGTCGCGGGGCACGTCGGCGGCCGTCAGCCCGGCCCGCGCCCACAGCTCCTCGTTGACCTGCAGAGCGAGGGTCGCGAAGTCCTTCGGCGCGCAGTAGAAGCGCCCCTGGTAGGTGAACGCCTGCCGCAGCGTCGGATAGAAGTCGCGCGCCGCCGCCAGCCCGTCGGCGTACGGTTCGAGCGCGCCGACGCTGGCGAAGTCGGCGAAGCGGGCCGCGTCGACGTAGAACACGTCCGGCGGCGACGAGCCCGCGAACGCCTGGCCGAGCTGCTGGTCGAGGTCCTGGGCGGGGATCACGGTCACCGTGTTGCCGCTGGCCGCCGCCCACGCCGCGGCGGCGTCGGTGACGGCCTTCGTCTCCGCGGTCCCGGAGGAGCCGATGAGGATCTGCAGGTCGGCGGGCCCGGTTCGCTGGGGGACCGGGCCGGGCGCGGCCCCGCACGCGGCCAGCGCGAGCAGGCACGCCGCGGCGAAGGCGCGCAGCCCTGCTCGTACCATCGACCGCCCCGCCCTTTTGCCCGCTATGCCGGAGTTAAGGGTAGTGTGTGATCATGGCTGCCGGGCTTTACCAGCCACCGGCGTGTGCGCAATCGCCCGACCGGCACCCGTGGCGCGGCCGTGACCTGAGGATATGGCCGTTACGCGGCTGGCCCGGGTCAGGCCCGCGCACCCACCAGGTCCGGAACCGGTTCCGGGCGCGGCACGGTCGCGAACACATTCGTCCGGAACCACGACGGCAGCGCCCGCCGCAACGCCTGCGGACCCTCGATCGCCAGATCGCCCCGGCGCAGCCCGTCAGCCCACGACTGCTCGCCCAGCCATACCCGGATCATCCCGCGCAAACTCGCGGTCACCGTCACCGCGACCTCGTGCCCCGGGTCGTCGTCGCAGACATCGACGTCCTCCGGCGTGATCACCAGCCACCAGTCCCGCAGCGGCCGCGCCACGTCGTGGAACGCGAACCGCAGCACCGTGCGCCCGCCCGGCGTGGCCGCCCGGTCGACGTGGCGGCGCATGTCCCACAGCAGCAGCTTCGGATCGAGATCCTGGTCGCCCAGCTCGCCGATCCAGCGCACCCCCCACGCGCCCAGCGCCACCACGATCGGCTCCAGCTCCCGCCCGGCCGGGGTCAGCAGATACTGCACCTCGGTGTCGCTCGGCCGCCGCTCCACGACCCCGGCCGCGACCAGCTGCTGCAGCCGCTTGGACAGCAGCGTCGGCGACATGCGCGGCAGGCCCCGGCGCAGCTCGTTGAAGTGTCGGCTACCCGCCACCAGCTCCCGGACGACCAGCAGCGTCCAGCGCTCGTCGAGCAGCTCCATGGCCTTGGCCACCGGACAGAACTGGCGATACGACGCTCCCATGACCGCCACCGTAGGGCGTGGACGGAGCCCGGTACAGATCCTGTACTGGTCGGACATCGGTCACCCTTCCTAGCGTGAAGTCACCAACACACGAACAGGAGCACCACCATGACCGCACCGAGCGACGCCGATCGCGCGCTCAAGTCCAAGCACCGAGCGATGTGGGCGCTGGGTGACTACCCGGCGGTCGCCAGCGAGGTCATCCCCGAACTCGGCACCGTGCTCGCGAAGGCGAGCGGCGCCGGACCCGGCGTACGGGTGCTCGACGTCGGCGCCGGATCCGGCAACGCGGCGATCCCCGCCGCGCTGGCCGGGGCCGACGTCGTCGCCAGCGACCTGACCCCGGAGCTGTTCGACGCCGGCCGCCAGGTCGCCGAGCAGCGCGGCGCGAAACTGAGCTGGGAGCAGGGCGACGCCGAGGCGCTGCCGTACGGCGACGGCGAGTTCGACGTCGTCATGTCCAGCGTCGGCGTCATGTTCGCCCCGCACCACCAGGAGGCCGCCGACGAGCTGGTCCGGGTGTGCCGTCCGGGCGGGACGATCGCCCTGGCCAACTGGACTCCGCAGGGTTTCATCGGGCAGATGTTCGCCGTGATGAAGCCGTACGCCGCACCGCCGCCGCCCGGGGCGCAGCCGCCGCCGCTGTGGGGGAGTGAGGAGCACGTCGCCGCGCTGTTCGGCGACCGGGTCACCGACGTCGTCGCCGAGCGCCGCACGGTCCGGGTGGACCGGTTCGCCGACGCGGAGGAGTTCCGCGACTTCTTCAAGGCCTGCTACGGCCCGACCATCGCGGTGTACCGCAACATCGCCGACCAGCCGGACAAGGTCGCCGCCCTGGACGAGGAGCTGGCCGAGCTGGGTCGGCGCAACGACCTCGGCTGGGGCGCGATGGACTGGGAGTACCTGCTCTACACCGCTCACCGGGCGGCCTGACCCGGACCGGGAGGTGGTCTTCGAGCGGACGGTCGGTCAGGCGGTGATCCCGGCCTTGACCGCAGCGCCCTCGATGACCACCTCCAGGCAGTCGCGGAACAGGTCGTCCACGGTGCGGCCGGGTTCGAAGTACTCGGTGACCGCGGCGACCACGGTCGGGTACCGCTCGGCGAAGGCGGCCATGTCGAAATCCTTCAGCGCGTCCGCGTCCGGGCGGGGGGCCTGCTCTTCGAGGACGTGGCCGACCGTGAAGCGCTCGACGGTCAGGACGATCACGCGCGCCTGCCGCAACGGGATGCCGCGCGCGACCAGGGTGCTCATCGCCAGCTCGGAGATCGCCGACATGGTGCGAGAGAGCTGGGAGGCCGAGACGACCCGGGCGCCGTCCTTGTGGGCGAGCAAGGCCGTGCGCAGCCGCTCGGCCAGCCGGCTCAGCCAGTCCTGCCAGGGTTGATCCGGTTCGGGCGGGGACATGCCGCCGAACTCCTGGTCGAGGATCGCGTCGGCGATCGCCGTGAGCAGGGCGGCTTTATTGGGCACGTGCCAATAGAGGGTCGGCGACTGCACACCCAGCCGCGCGGCGAGTTTGCGAGTCGTCACGCCGTCGAGACCGTCGGCGTCGAGCAGGGCGACGGCCTCGGTGACGATCCGCTGTCGGTCCAGCGCCAATTCGGTACCTCCCAGCGGCACTCTATCAGTGCTAGAGTCTCCCTATCACTGATAGAGAGAGCGGGATGAAGATGGCAAACGAGCACTCGTCGCGCGGCCTGCTGCACCGGGCGACACACCGCATTCCTGGAGTGCCGGCGCACTCCGAGCGGGCGGGCGGGCACCAGGGCGAGGCGGTCCACAGCCACACTCGTCGCCCCAGTGCCGGGGTGGCCCATGCCTCGCTGAACCGCAGGTGGAACCACTCGCCTGCCCGCCCTCCCCGAGTCATGCAGGCCTGGCAGCGCCGGATCGCGGCGTTCTTCGGCCAGAGGCAGGCCTGACCTGCGCCAGTGTTCGGCAGGGATGAGTGCTGGCCAGCCGAGAAAGCGCTGGTGCAGCCTGCCTGCGGCAGCCAGGTGCAGGTCCTGGCAGGCTTCCAGGAAGAAGCCCGATAGGTAGACCATCAGCGAGACCGGAGCGTTGTGGTACTGCGCGATCAGTTGCCGCTTGCGGGTCACACATGGCCAGGCGGTTCCACAGCCGGTGCAGGTCCAGTCGGGCCGGATCGGTTGGTGCATCGACATCGGGTGTGTCCGTTCATCTGTCGCGGTGAAATTTCGCGGCCTGCTGCTTGTGCTCGTGGCACAAGGCCGAGGTCGGCTGGCCGCAGTTGCCGCACCAGGTGATAGGCACGCCGGAGTGGTGTTCGGCTCGCCGGGGTCGTGCGAGTAGCCCGGTGAGGAAGCCGACGATCAGCCCGGCGATGGCGTCCAGAGCGTGCATGCGCTGTCTGCTCCAAGGGGTGTGAGGTGCCGGGACGGGTGGGATGCGAGCCACGGGCCGTCCCGGCACCGGCTCCTATAGCGGGCCGCCGTCCCTGCTGACGCAGGGGTGCTCCAGCGCTGAGGGTGTCTGTGCACCGAGTTGAGCGATGACGCGGGCGGCGGCATGTTCGGCGTGCTCGAGCAGGGTTCGTAGCGGCGAGTAGGCGACTTGGCCGACGAGTTTGCGGGCGGCGTCAGCCTGGTCCAGCCCGGCGACTAGCACGCGGGCGTTTTCGAGGGCGCGTAACACCGTCTGCATCTCGTGAGCCATGTCGGCGGGGCTGCTCATGACGACTCCTCGTCGACTGGTGATCAACACACTGTGACATCAGAATGGTTAGTACCTTTTCATCGTCCTGTTTGGTCCGTCAACCCTTGGGGCTAGATTGGTTAGGACGTTTCCGTGGGAGAGTGAGCCGACGTGCCGGGACAACCGAAGTACCAGCGCATCGCCGAGCAACTGCGCCGCCAGATCGACGACGGCGCGCTGCCGCCCGGCGCGAAACTGCCCACCGAGGAAGAACTCCAGTCCGCGTACGGCGTGTCCCGCCCGACCGTGCGTGACGCCACCGACGTGCTCCAGGCCGCCGGTCTCGTCGAACGCCGTCCAGGCCGTGGCGGCGGAGTCTTCGTGCGCGAGCGCGTGATGATCGAGGCCTACGCCTGGCGGGACGACCAGCCCATGAGCACCACGTCCGAGGCCGACCTGTTCTTCCGTACCGTCCGCGAGCAGGGCCACGAACCCAGCCAGGAGTTCTCCACCCGCGTCGAACCGATGCCCGCCGACTACGCGACCTTGCTGCACGTCGCCACCGGCAGCTCCGCAGCCGTGCGCCGGTGCCTGCGGTCAGTCGACGGCGTGCCGCACTCGATCCAGGACTCCTGGTACCCGCAGTGGTTGTGCGAGAAGGTCCCGGAACTGTTCAGCCCGCACAACATCGCCCAGGGGACGACGCGGTTGCTGGCCGAACGCGGTTACCACCAGGTCGCCGCGCTGACCACCACGAGCGCCCGCATGCCAACCCCGATCGAAGCCGCACTACTGCAGATTCCCGTCGCGGCCGGCACGCCCGTCCTGCACAACGTTCTCACTGGCTACACCGCCGACGGGCCATTGCGCATATCCACCGCGACCTTCGCCGCAGACAAGGTCCGACTCGTCTCCGCACACGGCGACATCGACACCATCACCAGGCACCGTCGATGATCATCCGGCGGGCACGGACGTCCGACATCGACACCATCCTCGACTGGCGCACCCAACGCGCCGCCTGGCTGGCCACACGCGGCCACGCACAGTGGCAGACCCCGTGGCCGCGGTGGGCTGTGGCCGCTGCGGTGCAGGCCGGGCAGACCTGGCTGGCCTACGACCGCGACGTGCCGGCAGCATCGATAACCCTGACCGCCTACACCGACCTGGACGGGCTGTGGAAGTCAGACCGCGCTCCCGACGCCGACACCCTCTGGCACCCGGCCGACGACCCCACGAATGCTCTGTACGCGTCGAAGATCATGGTGCCCCTAGAGCGCTCAGGCACCGGCCTTGGCTCTGAACTGCTCGACTGGGCGTCGGGACGAGCCTTCGACGCCGGTGTCCTCTGGCTACGCCTTGACGCCTGGACCACCAACACGCAACTGCACGCCTACTATGACGCCCTCGGATTCGACCACGTCCGCACCGTCCATACCCGTGCCTCTGGTGCATGCTTCCAGCGCCCCGCGCAGCCATACCACGGCACCCGATTCGAAGAAGACCAACAAGAACTGGGTACGCTACTCGACCGCTTCCGGTAGCCGATCACCTGGGCACGTCACATGCGATGGCTCTACCAGGGCTGGATGGCCCACGGCCCAATCATGGACGTTCACACTGACAGACCCTTGGTCGCGGCCGGAGACAAGAACTCGACCCGGTGCGACACCAGCAACGGGTTCTTCGCAGCGTGGAATGCGGTCACGTGTTCGGCTGTCTCGTGTGCCTGAAACGCCGCGTCGTCGGCGTAAACCTCGTAGAACACTCGGGCCAGCGGCTCACCGACCACCTTGTGCGTCGCGTACAGCAGCGTGCCCGGCTCCTTCGCCTGGATTTGCTCCACCGCCCGCTCTGTCAGCTCATCGAACCGTACCGCCGACTCCTCGTCACGGATGTCGAACCGCACTACCAATGCGAGCAATGCGACCTCCAAAGTCCATCATCTGAACGTGCCGCACTGATTGTGCGGGCAGCCACGGTGGGAATTCCCGACGCTCGGCACCGATCTCCACGGCAAGCATCTGCCGTCCGCGCAGTGACATGATCGCCGAGACCTCCGGGGTTTCCGGTAGGGCCAAGAGCATGGGAGATTCTTGCTCATGGGAGCCTGGAGCGCCGCACCGTTCGGGAACGATCGGGCCCTGGACCTGTTGGAGGAGCTCGCCGAACTCGACGACCTCGGGAAGTCCGACCTGCTCGGAGACGTGTTCAGAGAAGGGCTGGCTTCGGTTGCCGACAATCCGCCCTTGGCCCACGAAGTTGTCGCTGCCGCGGCGCTCATAGCCTTGGCGCTACCCGGCGGACTCGTATCGATCAGCCGACACCCGGCGGGTGACGACGACGGTTTCGGAGATTTCGACCCCGCCGACGAGGGCAACGCCGAGGAGGAATGGACCCCGGCGCTGCTGCGGTCGCCTGAAGCCGGGTTGATCGGGCAAGCGATCGCCGCGGTCCTCCATGTGACCGGGGCGGACAGCGAGTGGCGCAGCGTCTGGATGCTGGAAGCCGACCGAGACGAGGCAATCGAGAGGGTGGCGCTCGTCGTCGCCGTGCTCGAACGTGCGGCGGGTGGGCAACCCTGACGTCAGGTGCAGATCTTGGAGAGCAACGGGATCGGCGGCTGGCGCGTCGCTCCCGGCAGCCGTCGACCCGTCGGTTAACCTGACGGTCCGGCCCGACCCGAGTGCGGCGCCGCCGGAACGGAGGCGGCATGGGAGCACGGCTGGAGGAACTCGGCTGGCGGCAGACGCCGATGGGCGTGATCAGCCTGCGCCGCCGCTGGGACCCGATGTTCAAGACCGACGTCTACGAGGTCAAACTCGACGACGACTTCCTCATGTCCAGCCTGTTCACCGTCGCCGAGGAGGCCGTCGCCGAACTGGCGCTCGCCGAACTCGACGGCACCGGCTTCGACGTGGCCGTCGGCGGCCTCGGCCTCGGCTACACCGCCCTGACCGTGCTCGCCGACGACCGGGTGAACTCGCTGCTGGTCATCGACGCGCTGTCCGACGTCATCGCCTGGCACGAGCAGGGCCTCATCCCCGCCGGCACGACCCTTTCCAGCGACCCGCGCTGCCGCCTGTCCGAAGGCGACTTCTTCGCCCGCTGCGCGTCCCCGGACGGCCTCGACCCGCACCGCCCCGGCCGCCGCTTCCACGCGATCGTCGTCGACATCGACCACTCGCCCAGTCACCTGCTCCACCCGAGCCACGCGAGCTTCTACGAGCCCGCAGGCCTGCGCCGGCTGGCCGAGCACCTGCACCCTGGCGGCGTGTTCACGCTCTGGTCCAACGACCCGCCCGACGACCAGTTCACCGCCCGCCTCGCCGGGGTGTTCCAAGACGTACGCGCCGACGTCGTCAGCTTCCCCAACCCGCTGCAAGACCGCGAGTCGACCAACACCGTCTACGTCGCCAAGCGCCGCTGACCCGCCCCGGCCGCGGTTGACGGCGTTCCAGAGCGGCGTCTACGGTACGGCGGACAACTGAATACCTCGCCGACTGAACCACGGCGGGAGAGGCCCGGCGCGACCGGGCCGCCGAAGGAGCAACTTCTCCCCGGAATCTCTCAGGCCCACGTACCGCCGTGGCGAGGCGAACTCTGGAAAGTCAGGATGAAACAGTCCTGCGCCCACGGTGCAAGCCGCGATTCGCGGTGAAGCTCTCAGGCAGTGATGACAGAGGGGGAGGCCATCCACCACCGGTGCCGCCTGTGCGGCACCCGGACCAGGGAGCCTCCCGTGAGCGCCGTCGCGTCGCCGACCGCTGCCCACCCCAGTCCCGAACGGGACCAGGCTGGGCATGATCAACCTTCCCCCAGGCAGACCGCCCTGCACGACGTGCACCGCGGGCTCGGTGCCGTGCTGACCGAGTTCGCCGGCTGGACCATGCCGCTGCGTTACGGCAGCGAGACCGCCGAGCACCACGCCGTCCGCCAGGCCGCCGCCCTGTTCGACCTGAGCCACATGGGCGAGATCGAGGTCACCGGCCCCGGCGCGGCAGCCATGCTCGACCACGCCATGGTCGGCCGCCTGTCCGCCGTCGGCGTCGGCCGCGCCCGCTACACCATGCTCTGCGCCCCCGACGGCGGCGTGCTCGACGACCTCATCGTGTACCGCCTGGAGGAGCAGCGCTACCTGGTCGTCGCCAACGCCGCCAACACCTCCGTCGTATCGGCCGCGCTGGGCGAACGCGCCACCGGGTTCCAGGCGCTGGTCCGCGATGTGTCCGCCGACTGGGCGCTGCTCGCCGTGCAGGGACCGCGCTCGGCCGACATCCTTCGCGCCGTGACCACCACCGCCGACGTGGACGCGCTGCGCTACTACGCCATCGACCCGGCGGTGCTCGCCGGAACGCCGGTGCTGCTGGCCCGAACCGGCTACACCGGCGAGGACGGCTTCGAGGTCTACTGCGCGCCCGGCGACGCGGCCGCCGTCTGGGCCGCGCTCACCGCGGCCGGAGCCGGGCACGGCCTGGTCCCGGCGGGGCTGGCCTGCCGGGACACGCTGCGGCTGGAGGCGGGCATGCCGCTGTACGGCCACGAACTGACCGCCGGGCGCACCCCGTTCGAAGCGGGGCTGGGCCGTGTCGTCGTGCTCGACAAGCCGTTCGTCGGCCGCGACGCGCTGGTCGCCCGTGCCGAGGCCGGCCCGGCCGAGCTGCTGGTGGGCCTGCTGCCCGCCGGGCGCCGCGCACCCCGGGCCGGCTATGACGTGCTCGACCCGGACACCGGCGTCCGGATCGGCACCGTGACCAGCGGCGCGCCGTCGCCGACGCTGGGCCGCCCGATCGGCATGGCGTACGTGCCTGCCGACCGGGCCGCCGTCGGCACGGTGCTCGCCGTCGACATCCGCGGCAGCCGCGACACCGTCACCGTCGTCGACCTGCCCTTCTACCGCCGCCCCGCTGGAGGCCACGCGTGAACACCGTCCCCGAGAACCTGCGCTACACCCGCGACCACGAGTGGCTGTCCGAGGAGGATGTGCCCGCGGTCGGTATCACCGCGTTCGCCGGTGAGGCCCTGGGCGACATCGTCTACCTGGAGCTGCCCGCCGTCGGCACGTCCGTGACGGCGGGCGAGCCGTGCGGGGAGGTCGAGTCCACGAAGTCGGTCAGCGAGCTGTACGCCCCCGCCGACGGCGAGATCGTCGAGGTGAACCCAGCGGTCGCCGACGACCCGTCGCTGGTCAACTCCGATCCGTACGGGCAGGGCTGGCTGTTCCGGCTGCGCCTGACCGGGGAGCCTGAGCTGCTCGACGCGGCCGGGTACGCCGCGCTGATCGGGGCGGAGGCCAGCCGGTGACCACCCTGGACGCCCCGCTGGCGGAGTTCGACCCCGAGGTGCACGCGGCGCTGCGCGCCGAGCTGGGCCGCCAGCGCGACACCCTGGAGATGATCGCGAGCGAGAACTTCGCGCCGCTGGCCGTGCTGCAGGCGCAGGGTTCGGTGCTGACCAACAAGTACGCCGAGGGTTATCCGGGGCGGCGCTACTACGGCGGCTGCGAGCACGTCGACGTGGTGGAGCAGCTGGCGATCGACCGCGTTAAGGCGCTGTTCGGGGCGGGCTACGCCAACGTGCAGCCGCACTCGGGCGCGCAGGCCAACGCGGCGGCGATGATGGCGCTGATCCAGCCCGGCGACACGATCCTCGGCCTGGACCTGGCGCACGGCGGGCACCTCACCCACGGCATGCGGATCAACTTCTCGGGCCGGCTGTACCACGCGGTGGCTTATCACGTGTCCGCCGAGGACGGCCTGGTCGACCTCGCCGAGGTGGAACGGCTGGCGCTCGAACACCGGCCCGCGCTGATCATCGCGGGCTGGTCGGCGTACCCCCGGCAGCTGGACTTCGCCGCCTTCCGCAAGATCGCCGACCTGGTGGGCGCGCGGCTGATGGTGGACATGGCGCACTTCGCCGGGCTGGTCGCGGCGGGCCTGCACCCGAACCCGGTGCCCTTTGCCGACGTCGTCACCACCACGACCCACAAGACGCTGGGCGGGCCGCGAGGGGGAGTGGTGCTCACCGACCAGGAGGACGTCGCCAAGAAGGTGAACAGCGCGGTGTTCCCGGGCCAGCAGGGTGGCCCGCTGGAGCACGTCATCGCGGCTAAGGCGGTCGGTTTCAAGATGGCGGCGAGCGCGGAGTTCGCGCAGCGGCAGCGACGGACCCTCGACGGCGCGCGCGTGCTGGCCCAGCGGCTGTCCGCGCCGGACGTGGCGGCGGCCGGGGTGTCAGTGCTGACCGGTGGCACGGACGTGCACCTGGTGCTGGTGGACCTGCGGGCGTCGGAGCTGGACGGGCGGCAGGCCGAGGACCGGCTGCACGGGATCGGCATCACGGTCAACCGCAACGCGGTGCCCGGCGACCCCCGCCCGCCGATGGTCACCTCCGGGCTGCGCATCGGCACGGCCGCGCTGGCCGCCCGCGGGTTCGCCGAGGAGGACTTCGCCGAGGTCGCTGACATCGTCGCGCAGGCGCTGCTGCCGTCCTTCGACGAGGCCGTCGCGATGGCGCTACGCGTCAGGGTGGCCGCGCTGACCGCCACGTATCCGCTGTATCCGGCGCTCTGACCGCGGGCCGGGTGCCATGACGGCGTGGTGCGGCCGAGTCCTGCTCGCCGCACCACGCCACGCCATCACAGGTACGGCGTGCCGATGTCCCACCACTGCGACCAGTAGTCGCCTGGGGTTGAACCGGGCACCACCGGCTGCCGGTCCTTGACGCCGAAGCAGTCGTTCTCTTCGACGTTCACGTGGTTCATCCAGCGCCTGGTGTTCGGTCCCGCCCAGCCGTCCTTCGTCAGTCCCGCTCCCAGGTCGTCGTTGAGCCGCTGCTGGACGCGCTTGACGGCCTCGCGCGTGTACCACCCGTACTCGCCGTCGATCCCGTTCGGCCCGAGGTACTCCCCGTAGCACCGGACGAGGTCCCACTGCACCGAGCGGATCGCGTCCCGCTCCTGCTCGCTGCCGTTCTCGTTGTAGTAGCCCATGTTGCACGCCACCGACGGCTTCTCCGAGCCGGCCTGATAGGTCGGATAACGCGTCAGGTGGCTGGAGGTGTCGTACACGCCGGAGACGTTGTTGCAGTACGGCATCGCGGCGGCGGCGGGGCTGCCGGTGGCGACGACGCCACCCAGCGAAGCCGCCAGCGCCGTCACGACAGCCAGCGTGCGCTTGAGTCTGCTCACAGTGCTTTTCCTTCCCCGAATTTCGCGCACGCCGGGGGCACCGCCCGTGTGGACGGGATGCGCCGGCGTCGCGTGGCAGCGAGATCCGTCGATCGCCGCGCCTGCCGTCATCGTGCACGTGCGGCGCGGTGAAGTCACCGACATTCGGTGTGGACCGAAATGTGCACGCGAAGCACTGAGAGCGCGTGCTCAAGGCGATCGATGTAGAAGTCTTTCGTTAGCGCGGTGATGTTGGTTGAATAGTTTCACTCTCGTTCCTCGACACCCCCTGACGGAGAATTAGTGAGACTTCCCCTCGCCCTGCGCTCCGCTGTCGCCGGGCTCGCCACCGCCACCCTCGTCGTGCTCGGCCCCGCCGCGCCCGCGTCGGCGGCGACGACCATCGTGGACAACGCCACCGCGGGCGGCTTCACCGCCAGCGCCAACTGGGGCACCTCGACCTGGTCCGCGCAGCGCTACGGCGCCGACTACCGCTTCGCCACCCCGAACACCACGGCCAGCGACGCGGCCTGGTTCACCGCCACGATCGCCGCGGCCGGCCCGCACACGGTCGAGGTCTGGTACCCGGCCGACGCCGGCTACAACAACGCCACCCCATTCGTCGTCGCGACCAGCGGCGGCAACCAGACGATCGTGGTCGACCAGCGGTCCAACGGCGGACGCTGGGTCAGCCTCGGCACGTTCAACCTGGCCGCGGGCACGCACAGCGTGGTCGGGGTGAGCCGGTGGACCAACGGCACCGGCTACGTCGTCGCCGACGCGATCCGGCTGACGTCCACCACGGGCAGCCCGTCGTTCTCCCTGCCGCTGGCCAAGAGCGCCCTGCCGCGCAGCGAGTACGACGACCCGCACCACGACTACCCGGCCATCGACCTGCCCGTCGGCACCGGCACCCCGGCGTACGCGGTCCGCGGCGGCACGGTCGTGATCATCGACGACAGCTCGTGCGGCCGCGGCGTCAACCTGACCGGCGCGGACGGCAACGTGTACACGTACTGCCACTTCTCGTCGTGGTCGGTGGCCAACGGGGCGACCGTCGTGGCGGGCCAGCAGGTCGGCCTGACCGGCAACACCGGCAACTCGACCGGCCCGCACCTGCACTTCGGCATCCGCACCGGCAGCACCCGCCGGTGCCCGCAGAACTTCCTGCTGGCGCTCTACGACGGCGTCACGCCGCCCGCCGCGACCAGCCTGCCGACCACCGGCTGCTTCTACACCAGCCTGACCTCGGCCACGGTCCAGCCGCTCGGCTGACCACCCGGCCGGCGGAGCGCTCGTGCGAGGGCGCTCCGCCGGCACCGGCTTCAGAAGAAGCGGAAGTACAGGTACGGCACACAGATCGCCACCGTGATCACGGTGACGATCAGGCCGTACTTCGTGAACTGCCAGAACGAGATCGGCTTGCCCGCGCGTTCGGCGATGCCGAGCACCACGACGTTGGCCGACGCGCCGATCGCGGTGGCGTTGCCGCCCAGGTCCGCGCCCAGCGCCAGAGCCCACCACAGCACGTTGCCCTGCGGCGTGCCGTCGGCCTTGACCAGGTCGGCGACGATCGGGCTCATCGTGGCGACGTACGGGATGTTGTCCACGATCGCCGACAGCGCCGCCGACGCCCACAGCAGCAGCATCGTCGCCCCCCACAGCCGGCCCTCGACCGCGTCGACGGCGGCCGCCGACACCGTGTCGATGACCCCGGTGTTGACCAGCGCGCCGACCATGACGAACAGCCCGGCGAAGAAGATCAGGGTGTGCCACTCGACGTCGCGGGCGATCTCGTCCGGGTCCAGGCGCGACGCGGCCAGCAGCAGCAGGCCGCCCACGATCGCGACCACCGCCGGCTCCAGATGCAGGACCGTGTGCAGCATGAACGCCGCCAGCACCGCGGCCAGGAAGACCAGGCTCACCGCGAGCAGGCGCGGGTTGCGGATCGCGTCGCGTTCGCGCATCGCCATCACCGCGGCGACCTTGGCGCTGTCGGAGCGGAACGCGTCGCGAAACAGCCACCGGCACAGCCCTAGGAACACGATCAGCAGGATGACCACGACCGGGGCCAGCACGTTCAGGAAGTCGTTGAACGTCAGACCGGACCGGCTGGCGATGATGATGTTGGGCGGGTCGCCGATCAGCGTGGCGGTGCCGCCGATGTTGGACGCCATCACCTCGGCGATCAGGAACGGCGCCGCGGGCAGCCCGAGCCGGTCGCAGACGAACAGCGTCACCGGGGCCACCAGCAGCACCGTCGTCACGTTGTCCAGCCCCGCCGACGCCACCGCGGTCAGGACCACGAGCAGGACCATCACCGGGTACGGCCGCCCGCGGGCGCGTTTGACCGCCCAGATCGCCACGAACTCGAACAGCCCGGTGCGCCGCAGTACCGCCACGATCAGCATCATGCCGATCAGCAGCATGATCACGTTCCAGTCGATGCCCGACTCCGGGGAGAAGAACGCGTGCTCGGCGTCGGTCGCGCCGATCAGCAGCATCACCACCGCGCCGCCCAGCGCCGCCGAGACCCGGTGCACCCACTCGGTCGCGATGAACACGTAGGCGACCGCGAACACCGCCACGGCCAGCCAGGCCTGCGTGCTCATGCCGGCACCACCCGGTCCAGCAGCCCGTGCAGCGTCACCGCGCCCAGCAGCCTGCCGCCGTCCACCACCGCGACCAGCGGGCTGCGGGTGCGCGCCATCAGCGCGGCGAGCTCCAGCGCGGTCGCCTCCGGCCCGACCACGGGCAGCTCGTGCGGCTGCGGCGGCAGCAGCTCGCGTACCGTACGCCCGCCCAGCTCGCGGACGAACACATCCGCTGCGGCCTCGTCGACCAGGTGGGTCAGGTTCGGGTCGTCCTGGAAGTACGACGGCACCGCCAGGCGCAGCACCTGCGTGGCGGGCAGCACGGCGAACGGCGCGCCCGCGTCGTCGACCACGATCAGGCCGGGCAGGTCGGCGTCGGCCAGGATGCGGGTGGTGTCCAGCGCGGGCGTGGACAGGGTGACGGTGGGGTAGGGCACCACGAGATCGGATGCGCGCAAGGCCGGTGCTCCTGTTCTGGCGGACGGCTGATACCGATGCCGACCAGACTTCCCGGCGCTCCTGGGGTCAGCCTAGCCGATCACCGGCGGCCCGGTCCGCGGCACCGCGCCCGACGCCGGTGACACGGGTGCGGCCCCGTTCTATAGTGGACCCTCGTCCATTCACGACGGTCTGTGGAGGCCCGGCCATGGTGATCATCGCACCGCCCACGACGGCCGTGGACGCGCTGCCGCCCCGGCCCCGCCGCACCGCCGGCCTGCTGGCCCGCCTCGGCTGGGAGGCGATCCTGTTCCTGCTGGTCGCCGTCGCCGCGATCGTGGTGGTCGTGCAGAGTGATGGGGACGCCTTCGGCCGCGGCCTGTGGCTCAACCTCGCCTCGATCGGCCTGCTCGCCAGCGCGTTCGCGTTCTCGCTGCGCACCGGCAACCCGAACCTCGCCGTCGGGGCGCTGGCCGCGCTCGCCGGAGTCGTCTACGCCAAGCTCGTCGAAGCCGACTGGCCGGGCGTGCTCGCCGCG
Source organism: Catellatospora sp. NPDC049133 (assembly GCF_040648455.1). Taxonomy (NCBI): domain Bacteria; kingdom Bacillati; phylum Actinomycetota; class Actinomycetes; order Micromonosporales; family Micromonosporaceae; genus Catellatospora; species Catellatospora sp. NPDC049133. The sequence goes on along the minus strand of NZ_JBEZDT010000009.1, from coordinate 12,783 downwards.
GCGACCGCCGTCGCCGCCATCCTGCTGTTCTGCCTCGTCCTCGGCGTGATCACCGGGCTCACCTCGGCTCCCGCCTGGGCGGTCTCCCTCGGCGGGCTGGCGGTGGCCCAGAGCGTCGCCCTGGGCCTGTCCGAAGCGCAGGGCGTCCCGCTGCGGGATGGCCCGACCAGCGAGTGGACCATCTGGGCCTGGGCGGCGCTGTTCGTGATCGGATCCCTCGCCGGCGGCGCGGCGTTCCAGAGCGCGGGCCTGCGGCGGGCACTGCTCGCACCGCGGGCCGACGGCGAGGTCCCGCGTTTCCAGGGCAAGCGCCTGGCGAGCGGGGTGCTCGGATTCGTCGGCTCGGGACTGCTCGCCGCGCTGAGCGGCATCGCCCTGGTCGGCTACCTCGGCGGGGCGTTCGCCGTCACCGGTGACCGTCAGCTCGTCGCCGTCGCCGCGGTGCTGCTCGGCGGCGTCAGCGTCTTCACCTACCGCGGCGGCGTGGCCGGCACGCTGCTGGCCACCGCGCTGCTGGTGCTCGGCGACACCGCGCTGCGGCTGGCCGACGCCCCCAGCTGGCTGACCTACGGCCTGACCGCCGGGCTCGCACTGCTGGTCGGGGTCGTGGTCGGCTGGGGCATCGACAAGATTGCCGGACCTTCGCAGCCGGTGAGCTGACCCGGGCGGTTCAGAACACCGACCAGCGCAGGACACCAGGCGGGTGAACGCGACGACGCTGACCCGCGGTGCGTACGACGCGAGCGCGGGCCCCGGCCCGTCCGGCCCGGCGCAGCGTACGCAGCGTCGGGTGGTCGGCCAGCGCGGTTGTCAGCAAGGTGGCGCTGTACGGCGGTGAGCAGGTCCAGCAGCGCCCGCGCCGCCTCCGCGACCGCCTGATCCAAGGTGGCGGGGTCGAAGTCCCCGAGGTCACCGTCGGCGGCGGCCGCCCGAGCAGCAGCACCAGCCGGGGGAGGCCGCCGGCGGCACGGTGCACCCGCCCGGCCGTTCGGGTGGGCAGTCCACGGCTTGTTCATCCCCGACCCGGGCACCGCGGACAGCCCGCTGACCTCCACCGCTTCGGGCAGCGCCGCGACGTCGCCGGCGGTGACCGTGGCCGTGTCGCACTTCTGCGGCCAGGAGCTACGCCTGGAACTGGTCGCGCCGAACGGCGCGGTGTACCCGCTCAAGGCGGCGACCACCGGCGTGTGCACCAGCTACCAGTGCGGTTCGTACACGGCGGCCGGGGTGTCCTCGCCCGCCGCGGGCACCTGGCGGCTGCGCGCCACCGACACCCGGTCGTGGAACTTCGGCTCCGTCAACGGCTGGTCGATCGCGCTGTGACGGCAGCCCGGCGTCCCTGCCCCCCGTGGGGACGCCGGTTGTCGCAGGCCCGCAGTGGCGGGACCACCCGGGCCGCGCGGAGCTGACGCTCGCGCACCCGGGCCCCGCCACCGGCCCGCGTCAGGTCAGGAGCACTCGAGGCACACGTCCTTGCCGGCCGCCGCCCGCTGATTGCGGTGGCGGACCAGGAAGCACTTCGTGCAGCGGAACTCGTCCGCCTGCTGGGCCACGACCGGCACGGTCAGCTCTTCGTCGAGCTGCTCGCCGCCGGGCAGGTCGTAGGACTCGCTCTCCTCGACGTCCACCGCCGAGGCGTTGGGCGCATCACGCCGAGCGCGCAGCTCCTCGAGGCTGTCTTCCTCGACGGCGGGCGTGCGGGGCGTGTCGTAGTCGGTGATTGCCATGGTCTTTCTCTCCCCCCTCGTGACGCACCGTTGGAACACCGTCACTGTGGTGCCTATTCCATACCCGCCGATGTTGTTCCGCGTCACATCTCGGCAGCGGCGGGGTGTTGCAGGTTCAACGCCGGGGCCGCCGTTTCGGTTCGCGATTGCGAGGGTCTTCTTTCCGGCCCTCGCGAACCGCTCGGACGGCTCCGAGAACGGCGTGGTGGCAACGGTGCACGGCGTCCCGCGGCCCCCCGGACAGGGGTGCGGCAGGCGGAGGAGACGAGCTGGATCCCCGCTCCCGCCGGCGCCCGCGGCCACCACCGCGTGCGGGCGAGAGTGTAGCCGTGATCTAGGTCTTCGATCGTGGAATCGTCGAAGATCGGCGCGTCGTCACACGGTGGGTGATCTGGGCCACGATGACCGGTTGGGGGACATGCGGCGAGGTTAGCCGCCGGTCACGCGGTCATCTGGTGAGTGGCGTATTCATTCCCGTACGGGGCGCTGTCGGTGGCCGCCCGCCGCCACCGTGGCCCGGTGGCGGCGGGCGGCGCGGGTCACGACGTCGGCTCACCCGAGGGCGCCGTCAGGGTGACGCCGGTCGCGACCGGCACGCCGAGGTTAGGGGTGCCGTCGGCGTTCCAGGTGATCTTCTGGACCCGGGTGGAGCGGTTCATGTCGCAGCCGCCGCTGGTCGAGCTGTTCGCGTGGTACACGATCCAGTCTTCGGTGCCGTCGGGCGACTTGAAGAAGCCGTTGTGGCCCGGCCCGTACACGCCGTTGGCGTTGGAGCGCTGGAAGACCGGGTTCGGCGACTTGGTCCACGACGACGACAGCAGCGGGTCGCCGGTGCCGTTGTAGGTCAGCATGCCCAGCTTGTAGTCCGGGGTGGAGCAGTGGCTGGCCGAGTAGATGATGAACGTCTTGCCGTTGCGCTGCAGGACCTCGCCGCCCTCGGCGACCGCCCCGCCGACCGTTTCCCAGCTCAGCGTGGGGGTGGTCAGGATGCGGCGGGTGCCGCTGGCCGTCCACGGGTTGCTCATCGGCCGGATGAACAGCGGCTGCGAGCCGTTGTAGAACGTGCCCAGCAGGTACAGCTGGCCGTTGAGCTGCAGGATGCCCGGGTCGAGCTCCCAGGTGTTGTTCTGGGTCGGGTCGAGCAGGTCGGCCTTGAAGCTGTACGGGCCCATCGGGTCCGTCCCCGCGCTCTCCAGCACGTGGATGCGCTGGGTGCCCAGGTTGTACGGCTCCTGACCGGCCGTGTAGTAGAAGTACCAGCGCAGCCCGTTCGGGCCGTTGAGCAGGTGGAACTCCGGCGCCCACATGGTGCCCGCGCCGTTGGGGTTGGTCAGGTTGAACAGCACCTGGTCGGTGGCGGTGGCCAGGCCCCGCATGGTGGTCGCCCGGCGCATCGTGATGGTGCGGTTCCAGGTGGTCGTGGCCAGGTAGTAGTAGCCGTTGTAGTACTGCAGCCACGGGTCCGGGCCCTGTGCCTTGATCGGGTTGGTGAAGGTGTTCGTGCCACCGCCCGAGGTGACCGTCCAGCTGAACGTCGTGCTGCCGCTGACGCCGCCGCTGGTCGCGGTCGCGGTGACGGTGTACGACGCCACGGTCGTCGGGGTGCCGCTGATGACACCGGTCGAGGAGTTGATGCTCAGCCCGGCCGGCAGGCCGCTGGCCGTCCAGGTGTAGCCGCCCGAGCCGCCGGACGCCTGCAGCGCCAGCGACGTGGACGTGTTCACGGTCGTCGAGCGGCTGCCCGGGTTGGTGACCGTGACGCCGGTGCTGTCGGTCACGTACGACGGCAGGCGCCACACCCGGCTCGTCGCGGTGCTGCACGGCAGCTGCACGAGGCCGGTGTTGGCCGCCGACGAGCCGCCGCTGGGCACGACGCACTTGCCCGAGCCGACCGAGATCACGTTGAACGTCTTGTCGGTGCCGCTGACCGTCACCGGCGACAGCCGCCAGCGCTGGTTGGCGTTGCTGTGGCACGGCCACTGGATGATCGTGGCGTTGTCGCCCGTCGACGCGCCGTTGACGTCGACGCACTTGCCCGACGTCGACGTGGCGATGGTGTAGGTGTCCGTGGTGCCCGACACCGGCGTGAAGGTGAACCGCTGGTACGTGGCCGAGTTGCAGACCTGCTGGGTGAGCTGCACCAGGTTGGCGGTGTCGCCGCCCGGCAGGGCCGCGCAGTTGCCGCCGTTGGAATTGACGGCGGTCGAGCTGAACGTGACGATCGCGGCGGCGGGCTGCGGGACGAACAGCGTCGCGGCCACGATGGCGGGCACGGTGAGCAGGGACAGTAGTCGGGAGCGTGTCATGTTCGCGTCCTCCGGGTAGGGGCGGGCTCGGCGGGACGCCGCCATGGGCCGCCGCGGCGCACGCCGTCTCCCCGGCCGGCGGGACGCGCCGTGGGGGAGCCGTGCCTACCCGGTCACCGCGGGGGCTGGTCGGTGCCTCACCTGTTCAGGGGGTGTCGGTGGTGGCGTGTGCCCGCCACCGCGGGATGCCGGCCTGGGGGAGTGGTCTCCTCTCGACGGGGGTGCATCGACAGGTGCCACGATGAACTACGAAAACCTTTTCGGCAACGGCACGCCACCCGGGGCGAAAACCTTTCGGGATCAGGTGGTACGGATGCGCAGCGACTCGTACGTCGGCACCAGCACCCGCCGCGCGGGAGCCCTCGACACCACCTGCCACGGCCGCCCGTCGGCGGTCAGCGTCTCCAGCAGCCGGGTCAGCTGGACCCGGGCCACCGCCGCTCCCAGGCACAGGTGGCGGCCCGCGCCGAACCACAGCTGCCGCGTCTCGGGCACATACTCGCGCGTGATGTCGAACGGCCCGGCCTTGTTGTCGGCCACGTAGGTCAGCATCATCACCCGGCCGTCGCGGCGCAGCCGCCGCCCGGCGATCTCGGTGTCGCGGGCGATGTGCCGCCCGATCACCGGCGCGGGCGTGGTCACCCGCAGCCCCTCGCGCACCGCGTTGGCGGTCAGCGCCGGATCGGCCAACAGCCGGTGCTGCTGCCCGGTGTCGTGCAGCAGCGCCGCGGTGCGGGTCAGCGAGGACGCGCCGGTCTCGGTGCCCGCGATCACCAGCAGCGTCGTCAGCCCCTTCGCCAGGTCGAGCCCCAGGCGCAGGCCACGGCAGCGGCCGAGCAGGGTGTCGGGTCCGCCGGTGCGGTAGGCGTGCTCGACGCCGCCGGTGATCGCGTCGACCAGCCCGCCCGCGCGCGCGATCACCTCGGGCGCGAGCGCCGTGGAGGCCTGAGTGCCCAGGGCCAGCGCGGCGAGCCGCTCGGCGGTGCCGAACAGCGCGAGCGCCGCGTCGTCATCGGACACCGCGATGCCCAGCAGGTCCGCGACCGTGTACGCCGACGTCGTGCGGACCACCGCGGCCAGGTCCACCTCCTCGCCCGCCGCCAGCCGGGCGCGCAGCCGCGCGTGGTGCGGTCCCTGCACCCGGTCGACCAGCCGGCGGGCGTTGTCCTCGGTGAACAGGTCCCGGGCCAGCGAGCGCAGCTCCGCGTGGCGTGCCCCGGCGAAGAACGACGAGAACTCGGTCCCGAACAGCTGTCCCCAGAGGTCGCCGACGCCGCCCTCGCCGACCATGCTGAAAGCGGGATCGTTGAGGATGCGCCGGGCCAGCACCGGGTCGGTGACCACCCAGCCGAGCCGGGGCAGCCGCACCAGCGGGCCGAGCGCGCGGCCGACCGTCAGCAGCGCCCACAGCGCCGGGTTGCCCGCCCGCAGCAGCCGCGCCTCGTGCCTGCGGGCGTGTGCGTCTTCCGTCACCGGACCGTGAAGCATTTTCGCCCTCCGACTACCGTGCACAGATGGTAGGCCATGCCGGACCGCTCGTAACCGAGCACACCGGCCGTGCAGGAGGTGGGATGAGAGCCAGGATCGTCGGGGTGGAGGCGCACCTGCCGCCCGCGCTGGTCAGCAGCGCGCAGGTGGAGCGCCGCATCGCCGAGCACAGTCCCGGGTTCGTCCCGCACGCCTCCATCGTGGAGCGGCTGACCGGCATCCGGCACCGGCACTACGCCGCCGACGACGTGCAGGCCTCCGACCTGGCCGTCGCCGCCGCCGACAAGCTGCTGGCCGGGCGCGGCCTGGCCGCCTCCGACGTGGACCTGATCGTCTTCGGGTCGGCGTCGCAGGACTTGATCGAACCCGCCACCGCGCACATCGTGGCCGCCAAGCTCGGCGCGAACTGCCCGGTCTTCGACGTGAAGAACGCCTGCAACAGCTTCCTCAACGCGATCCAGCTCGCCGAGGCGCTGATCGTCGCCGGCCAGCACCGGCGCGTGCTGGTCTGCTCCGGCGAGGTGCCGTCGCGGGCGATCCGCTGGCAGGTGCGCGACCGCGCCCAGTTCATCGACGCGTTCGCCGGGTACACCCTGTCCGACGGCGGGGCGGCGATGCTGCTGGAGGCGGCCGCTTCGGGCGGGATCTTCCACCGCCGCTTCGCCGCCGACTCCACCGCCTGGGACGTGGGCACGCTGCCCGCGGGCGGCACCATGCGCCCGCGCGACCCCGACGCGACGTACTTCAGCGGCGACGGGCGGCGGCTGCGCGACGTGTTCGTCCGCAACGGAGCCAGGCTGTTCCTGGAGGCGCTCGGTGACACCGGCCTGACCTGGGACGACTTCGCCGTCGTGGCCGTGCACCAGGTCGCGCTGCCCTACCTGGAGCAGCTGCGGGCGGCCCTGGGCATCCCGGCCGACCGGCTCGTGGTCACCCTGCCCGAGCACGGCAACCTCGCCAGCGTCACGCTGCCGCTGCAACTGGCGACCGCGACCCAGGACGGGCGCTGCGGCCCCGGCGACCGGGTCGCGCTGATCGGCCTGGCCGGCGGGGTCAGCCTCGGCGTCCTGTTCGCGGAGCTGTGATGGGCCACCACCTCTGGGTCGTCATCCCCGCGTACGACGAGCAGCGCTCCATCGCGGCGACGCTGCGCCGGCTGACCGAGCAGACCGACGGCGCGTTCACGGTCGTCGTGGTCGACAACGGCAGCACCGACGCGACCGCGGAGATCGCCGCCGGGTTCGCCGACCGCCTCGACCTGCACGTGATCACCGAGCCGGTGAAGGGCACCGGCGCGGCCGCCGACACCGGCATGCGGTACGCCATCGCCCACGGGGCGACGCTGCTGGCCCGCACCGACGCCGACTGCCTGCCCGCGATCGGCTGGACCGCCGCGGTGCGCCGCGGGTTCGACGCCGGGCTGCGGATGCTCAGCGGCCCGCTGCGCCCCCGCGCCGACGAGTTCCCGCTGCGCTGGTGGGAACGGCGGCTGCTACCCGCGGTGGTGTCGATCGCGGCGACGTTCGGCCGGTTCCGGCCCGGCAACCGCGACACGGCCTACGTCGGCCCGTACGTGATGATGCCCGGCTGCAACCTCGCCATCACCGCCGAGCTGTACGAGGCGGCGGGCGGCTTCCCCCGTACCCGCATCGAGGAGGTCCACGAGGACCGGGCACTGGTCAACCGGGTGCGCCGCCTCACCGGCGACTACGGTCTGCGCCGCGACGTGCTGGTGCACGGGTCGGTCCGGCGGCTGCGCGCGTACGGCCTCATCGGCACCCTGGCCTGGTACGCCGACCACCGCTACACCCCGGACCGGGTGGACATCCGGTGAAGCCGGGCACCTGGGAGCGCCGGCTCTACCGGCGCGCGCACCCGTTCGCGTACCCGCTGCTGCGGCTGCTGGCCCGGCGCGGGCCGGTGGTGCGGGTGCCCGGCCTCGGCGTCGTCGTCAACGACGCGGCCCTGGCCCGGCAGGTGCTGCTGGACGGCGACACGTTCCGCAAGGACGGCCCCGGCTCGTCCGGCGACCTGTGGACCCCGATCCTCGGCCCGTCGGTGCTGCTCAACATGGAGGGTCCCGCGCACCGGTCACTGCGCGGCAGACTCGCCGAACTGTTCACCCCCGGCTACGCCGACCGGTTGTGCGCGCAGGTGCTGTCCGGGCCGCTGGCGGCGCTGTCCGGGCGGCTCGGCCGCGGCGAACCCGTGGACCTGGTCGACACCATGCGGGTCATGGCGGGCGCGGTCATCTGCGCCGTCGTCGGGCTGGAGTCGCGGTCGGAGGACGACCACCGGCAGATGTTCCACCGCGGCGAGCAGATCGTGTCGATGGTGACCCTGCGCACCCGCACCCTGTCCCCGGCGCAGGCCCGCCGCGCCCGGCAGGTCCTGGAACCGGTCGGCGAGGTCGCGGCGCGCGCCTATCTGGCCGGCGACGAGGCCACCGTGATGGGCCGGATGCGGGCGCTGGGCATCTCCGAGGCCGAAGCCCGCGGCGCGGCGGGCGCGTTCTTCCTGACCGGCACCGAGACCGTCGCCACACTGGTTCCGCGCCTGATCGCGCTGCTGCACGACGCCGGTCAGCTCGACCGGGTCGCCGCCGATCCGGCGCTGCTCGACCCCGCGATCGACGAGGCGATGCGGGTGAGCACCCCGACCCCGATGATGCTGCGCAGCGTGCACGCCGAGACGGCGATCGGCGACGTGGCCGTCCGGCCGGGTGACCGGGTGCTGCTCGCGACGCACAACTGCTGCCAGGCGTACGGGCCGTTCGACCTGGACCGCCCGCACCCGCCGGAACTGCGGCGGCTGTGGTTCGGCGCGGGCCCGCACTTCTGCATCGGCTACCCGCTGGCCATGGCCGAGATCCGGGCGGTCGCCGCGACCGTGCTGGCCGCCGCGCCCCTGCGCATCGTGCGCCGCCGCGCGGCTCGGGGCGTGCTGATCCCCACCTACCGGGAACTGGTGGTGAGCCGGTGAGGCCGTTGTCGCAAAGCGCGGGCCCCTGCACTTTCCGGGAAACTGCAGGAATCGGGCCTGGCATTGCTGCAGTTTCCCGGAAACTGCAGAGCAGGTCCGGGGCCACGGCGGTGCGCGGATGAGCCTGGTGGAGGAGGTGTTGGGGCAGGCGGGGCGGACCCCGTCGGCAGTGGCGCTGGTCGCCGGGGACGGTGGGGAGCTGACCTACGGCGAGCTGCGCCGGCGGGTGCTGTCTGTGCGCCGCGGTCTGCGTGACAACGGTCTGCGGCCGGGCGACGGCGTGCTGTTCTCCGTGCGTCCGTCGCCGGAGTCGCTGGTGCTCGCCATCGCCGTCGTCGCGGCCGAAGGCTGCGTGATCTTCGCCGACCCCGGCGCGGGACCGGAGATGTTCACCGCCCGTATGCGACTCGCCCGCCCGCGCTGGTCGGCCGCCGAATCGCTGCTGTACGCCGCCAGCCGGCTCGGCCCGGTGCGCGCCTACGCCCGCCGCCGCGGCCTGCTGCTACCGAACCTGTCCGCGCTGGACGTGGCCCGCCACGTCTACACCGGACGCTGGCTGCCCGGCGTGCCGCCCGGTGCGCTGCCGCTGAACAAGCTGCTCACGGCGCTGCCGGCCGAGCCGGAGTCGCTTACCGACCCGGACGCCCCAGCCGCGGTCATCTTCACCTCGGGCACCACCGCCCACCCTCGGGCCGTGGTGCACACCGGGGCGTCGCTGTCGGCGGCGCTCGGGCTGCTGCGCGAGCGGGTGCCGCTCGGCCCCGGCGACGTCGTGCACACCGACCAGCTGATGCTCGGCCTGCCCACGCTCGCTTCCGGGGCGCGCTGGTCGCTGCCGCCGCTGACCGGCTCGGCGGCCCTGTTCCGCGAGCACCTGCGGCAGCGGCAGGCCACCCACACCTACTGCGTGCCGGTGCGGCTGGCCGAGGTCCTCGACACCGACCCGGGCCCGCTGCCGCCGGGCCTGCGGCACATCCTGCTCGGCTCCGCACCCGCGCCCGCCGGGGTGCTGCGCCGGGCGGTCGCGGCCGCCCCGCACGCCGAGGTGCTGTCGGTGTACGCGATGACCGAGATGCTGCCCGTCGCCGTCGCCACGGCCGCCGACAAGATCGCCCACGTCGAGCACGGACACCCCGGCGATCTGCTCGGCACACCCCTGCCCGGCGTCCGGACCGCGCTGGCCGACGACGGCGAATTGCTGCTGGCCGGGCCGAACCGCAGCCCCGGCTACCTCGGCGAGGCGCCGTCCCCCTGGCTGCCGACCGGCGACCTGGCCCGCCTCGACACCGCCGGCCGCCTGGTGCTGGTCGGCCGCAAGAAGGACATGCTCATCCGCGGCTCGTTCAACCTCTATCCGGGACTCTACGAACCGGCGGTATCGGCGCTGCCCGGCGTCGCCGAGGCCGCGTACGTCGGTGTGCCCGACCCCGAACACGGCGACGAGCGGGTGGTGCTCGCCATCGTCGCCGACCGCCCGGACCAGGCGGCCGCGTTGCCCGCCCGGCTGCGCCGCGAGCTGCCCGGGATCGTCGACCACGAGGCGCTGCCCGACGACATCGTCGTGCTGCCGCGCCTGCCCCGCACCGGCCGCGGATACAAGATCGACCGGGCGGCGCTGCGGGACCTGGTGACCACGCCGGACCCGGCGACACGGTGAGGATCGCGGTGACCGGCGCGTCCGGCTTCGTCGGCGGCGCGGTCTGCCGCGCGCTGTCCGCCGCCGGCCATGACGTCATCGGCTTCGGCCGCCGCCTCGCACCCTCGCCCGGCCACCTCGGCGCGGCCGCGTACCGGCAGTGGGACCTGACCGGCGGGCCGCTGGCCGACCCGCCCGACGCCGACGCGGTGGTGCACTGCGCGGGCACCGTCTCCGACTGGGGACCGCGCCGGGAGTTCTTCGCCGTCAACGTCGACGGGACCAGCAACGCCCTCGCCACCTGGCCCGGCGCGCGGTTCGTGCACGTCAGCACCGCCAGCGTGTACGACCCTCGGCGGCCGACGGTCATGGCGACCGAGGACCAGGCCCCGGCGGGCCGATACCTCAACGCCTACGGCGAGTCCAAGGCGCAGGCCGAGCGGGTCGTGCTCGCCGCTGTGACGAACCGCCCCGCGATCGTGCTGCGGCCGCACGCCGTCTACGGACCCGGCGACACCACTCTGCTACCCCGGGTCCTGGCCGCGGTGCGCGGCCGACGGCTGCCCGCGGTCGGCGACGGGCGGCAGCCGATCAGCCTCACCTCGATCGGCAACCTCGTACAGGCATGCTCGCTCGCCGTCTGCGGGGCAGTGGACCGGGGCGTCTTCAACGTCACCGACGCCGCACCCGTCGTCCTCGACGACGCGTTGCGCGCCATCCTCGCCGCCCGCGCCATCACCGCCCGACCGGTGTACCTGCCGCTCGCGGCCGTGTGGCCACTGGCCACCGTCGTGGAAGGGCTCTACCGCCTGGCCCGTTCCCCACGCCCACCACGCCTGACCCGGTACGCGATCAGCCATCTCGCCGTCGAGCGGACCCTGGACATCACCGCCGCCCGCGAGGCGCTCGGCTACCGCCCCGAGCCGACGTCGTTCACCGGAGCGCCCGGCTGGTAGTTGCGCCGTCCCACTACGGTGCCGTCATGGACCGGGGGCTTCTTGTGCTGATCGCCATCGCGGTGCCGGTGTGCGTCGCCGTGGCTGCCGTGTTCGTGGTGTCGCGTCGACGCCGGCCGCGTACGCCGATGGAGGCCGCGCGCCGGGCGGTGCGTGCGGCGTCCCGCGAGAGCACCCGGCTCGGGCGTTCGGGCCTGCGTGGGAAGGGCTCCGGCAACAACTTCGGTGACTCGAGTGTGCATGGCGGGGACGGCTTGAGCGGCCACTGACCTGCCATGTTCTTCGGCGCCGGGTCAGGCCACCCAGCCGCCGAACGGCAGGTGGCCGCCGCGCCACGCGGTGGTCGTGCCGATCCACGTCTCCAGGGTCATCAGGTCCGGGTGCAGGTCGAACAGTGCGTCGGGCTTGGGCACGGCCGGTCGGGAGTCGATCCAGGCGAACATCCTGGCCACCTCCGGGTCGAAGGCGCGCAGGTTCTCGGCAGGCAGCCGGGCGAATCGGCCGGGCAGGCCCGCGGCCCGACCGAACGCGGCCGCCATCTCCGGCCCGGTGCGCACGTCCCCGGCGATCTCCAAGATCGCGCCAAGCTGGCGGTACGGGTCTTCGAACGCGATCGCCGCGAACTCCCCGACGTCGCGAGCCGCGATCAATGGCAGGGGAGTCTGCGGATGCAGTGCCAGCGGCAGGATCACCTCGCCCGCCGCGATCGCCGGGCGCGTCAGCGTCGTGAAGGTCTCCATGAAGGTCACCGGCCGCAGCACCGTCGAGGGCACCCCCACTTCGCGGATGCGGGCCTCGATCGCCGCCTTGCTGTCGTAGAACGAGACGTCGGTGCCGCTGTCGGCCCCGAACACCGAGCTGTACACCAGGTGCCCGATCCCGGCCCGGTCCGCCTGCTCGACCTCCGACCGGCCCCGCCGGCGCTCTGAGGCCACGCCATCGGCGGTGACGAGAGGCCCGTTCAGCATGGGCAGCGCGAGGAAGACGCCGTACGCCCCGGTCATCGCCGCGCCCACGGACAGCGGGTCGTCGAGCTCGCCCACGACGAGCCTGGCCCCGGCCGCCGCCAGCCCGCGAGCCGCGGGAGTTCCCGGATCTCGGACGAAGGCCCGCACGTTCCAGCCGCGTGCCAGCAGAGCCCTGGCCGCCGCGCCGCCCTGCTGCCCGGTCGCCCCGATCACCAGTACGGTCCTGTCGTCTGTGATCATGTCGCCCCCCGCCGTCGGGTCCGGGTGCGCGATCCGGGCACCCCTAGACTTTGACGCCTTGCCCCCCGCGAAGGTGGGGCCGCATACCCGGGAACTTTCCGAGACCGCCTCGTAGGACCGCCAGGCATAACGCGGCCATGCCGGGGTATCGGGGCCGGCATGAGTGAGACTGTGCAGACCCGCGGCGACGGCCACGACGAGATCCTCGCGCTCGACACCAACGGCGACGGGCAGCCCGACCTGTGGGCGATCGACACCGACGGCGACGGCAAGGCCGACCTGTTCCAGTCGGACACCAACGGCGACGGGCAGGTCGACATCACCATGGTCGACCTGACCCAGGACGGCGAGATGGACATCATCGTCGAAGGCGACGGCGGTCACCCCGCGGAGTGAGCAGCCGGGACAAGTGTGCCTGCGCCGGTTTACATCTTTTTTTTTTTTTGGGGCACAAAAAAAATTTAATAACAGGGCGCCGGG